>JAEEVB010000092.1 GCA_016287065.1 Muribaculaceae bacterium | reverse complement strand
CCTTCCATGTGGCCGATTACGGAGGCTGGTGGTATGGCTTTGGCATGAGTAACCAGACCTCGACAGCATACAGCGGTCTGGACGACCAGTTCCACAGTGCTGTGGGTAGCGGTAACAAGGGTTCGGCAACCTATTGTGTGGCCTACCCGAGCGGAACTTCGATTGATGTGACTAACTGCCTTGAAGGCGAGCAACTGAAGGGTATGTATATTACCAATTCGGCCTATGCTTACAGCAGTATGCTCTATGGTGACAGTTTTGCTCACAAGTTTGAGCAGGGCGACTGGTTCAAACTCACCATCACAGGTTATGATGCAAGCAAGGCGGCTACGGGTACTGTAGAGGCCTATCTTGCCGACCTGCGCTCGGAGAACACCGCCGAACACTTCATTCTGAACGAATGGCAGTGGGTTGACCTCTCACCGCTGGGCACCGTGCAGAGTGTGCAATTTGTGCTCTCGAGTAGCGATGTGGGCCAGTGGGGCATGAACACGCCTGGTTATGTGTGTGTCGATGACTTCAACAGCCCCAATCCTAATGCTCACACCGGTGTAAACACTGTGAATGCCGGCAAGCAAGTGACTGCTGTGAAATATGTGAATCTCGCTGGTGTGGTGAGCGACAAGCCGTTCGACGGCGTGAACATTGTCGTGACCACTTACACCGACGGCTCTCAATCTACTATGAAAGTATTGAAATAAGATATCTGCCATGAAGATGCTGTTGTGCCTCTTGTGAAGTGTGGCAGCATAGAAGAAATAACCTTATCATAATATATTATAGTAACTTGATGCGAAGGCTCCCATCCGCGATTGGACAGGAGCCTTTGTTTTTTTGTTAACTTCAAATTTGTTGTTAATTCCTTCGCTCGTTGCTCATAACCGGGGCGAGAGAGTTAATTTGACAAAATGCACAGTTTATTCAACCTCGCAAGCGGTGAAGCCCATTTCACGTGCTTTCTCGGGTGAGACCAGGAAGTAGGTCACCTCGCCCTCAACACACACCTCGCCTGCATTGTTGGTGATGGTGGCTTGCATGTGGAGCAGATTGCGCACCTGGCTGACGATGTGCGCCCTGACGGTGAGCATGGGGTCGCTTGCCGAGACGGGGCGGCGGAACCGCATGTGCAGGTCGGCGGTGAAGCCGCATGTCTGGCACTTGCGCGTGACAACCCAGCCACACACCTCGTCGATGAGGGTGGTGAGGATGCCGCCGTGCATGGTGTCGACCCAGCCCTGATAATTGCTATCGGGTTTCCAGTGGCTCACAATGTCGTCGCCGTCCTCAAAAAACTCCATGTGGAGCCCCACAGGATTGTGTGGAGCGCAGGCGAAACAATTATACTCGGGGCGATGGGCCCACAGGTTGATGATGCGTTTCATGTGATGGGTAAATGATGGTGTTTTGTGGGGCAAAGTTAGAAATAAGGGGCGAAAAAAGCGTTGTTTAGCAATTTTTTTTGAAAAAAAGAGTGGAAAATTTGTGCGATTCCAGAGTTTTGCCTTATCTTTGCACTCCCAAACGGTGCGTTAGTTCAGTTGGTTAGAATGCCTGCCTGTCACGCAGGAGGTCGCTGGTTCGAGTCCTGTACGCACCGCAATAAGAAAGCCTGAAGCCGCTTGGCTCCAGGCTTTTGTTGTTTTCTAAAGGTTTCAGTCAAGACTCACTTGACGCCCAGAATCTTGTTGATGAGTGCAGTGACATCGGTTACATTCAACTTGCCGTCGTGATTCACATCGCCATCCAGTATTTTGTCGGAAGGCAAAATGGTGAAATCTGCAACTGTTTCACCATCGGCCTGTAATTCATAAAAGCCATAGCTGTTTTGGGCCAGACAAGGATAGGATTTGGGAACCACAAAATTGCACCCTTGTAACACAAGCTCAAGAATGTTGGTAATCACATTTCCTTTCACTGTAGCGTTTCTTATCTCTACGCGGCTGGTGGTTGACAGGTTAACATTGTTGTCCTCCACAAAATAATTGGTATAGTTGCCAGAACCAGATGTAGCATCGATATAACAATCTTCAACCACAAAGACACAATTCTTGTTGTACATGAATGCGGGTCCTGTGCGGTAAGTGTTTTTCAGAATCGCCTTGTCGCCCGTAATGGTTACATGACGAATAACTGAGCTGGAACCGAAAACAAATGTACCTGTAGCCCAACCGGTTCTGGTGATGGTGCTCTCTCCTATAAATTTCACGGTAATGTCGCTGGTGCCGGTAAAATAGAAAACCTTTCCGCTATAGTCAACTACAAGATTGTTTATCTCAAGGAGGGTACCTGAACTGTTAAGTTTAAACGAACCCGACTTGATCAGTGAGATGTCGCTTTTAGTGTAGGTTTTGCCTGGGGTGACATCGTAATCGCAAAACTTAAGTTGGGCCTGCGCTGCAAGTGCAGTCACCACCGCCAACGCAACGAGCATGAATCGAAATGAAGTTTTCATGTTTTTAAAGTTTAATGTTTTGAGTTCATTAGTATTTGTCGTCGGGGTCGGTAGTGTCGATCTCGTGCTGGGTAATCTTGTTGTGGTCCATCTTGTGCCATGCGTAGGCAATGTAGGCCAGCACAAAGGGTACGAGGATGGAGACATAACTCATGACACGCAGGGTGAACAGGCTAGACGAACTGTTGCGCAGGTTGAGTGAACTGTTGACGTCGATGGTAGAAGGATAGTAGGCCGTGCCGTTGAACCCGAGCACCCAGAAGAGAGTAAGCACTACGGTGACTGTGCCGATGCCGGCAAACCAGATGCCGTGATTATAGTCGGGCTTGAGCAGCGTTTTGCCAATACCGTAGAGCACCATACCCACGCCTATCAGGAGCAGTGCGAGGCACCACCACATCTCCAGGTAGTTGTTGAGATACTTGTTGGGAGCGGTGGCCATATTGCCGTTGTCGTCGACCTGTACGCCTTGTGCGGTGAGAATGAGCACAAGCGAGACGAGGAACAAGACTACAAAGATGAGAGCATTGATGAGGAGATGCTTGCGCTGCACCTTGCGCACCTCGTCGTCGTCGATATTGTTGATGAAGTAGAGCGAGGCGAGGGTGCGGGCCAGGAAGAATACCATGAAGCCGAAGATGAGGTTTTTCCAGCAAATGATGGCCTCGAGGCCATGTGCGTTGCCCCACTGCGAGATGGTGGCACTCTGCACATTGAGGATGTTGGCCTTAGTGACGGTGAACTCGTTGCCGAAGAACATACCTGCCACGGCCACGCCGAGTAGCACGGGCCCTACGATGCCGTTGATGAGCAACAGCGTGTCGTAGAACTTCGAGCCATAGACATTGCCGTGCTTGGAGCGGTATTCATAGGCAACCGCCTGAATCACAAAGCTGAAGAGAATGAACATCCACAGCCAGTAGGCACCACCGAAGCTGGTTGAATAGAACAGGGGGAATGAGGCGAAGAAGGCTCCGCCGAATGTGACGAGCGTGGTGAAGGTGAATTCCCATTTGCGTCCCAGCGAGTTGACCATCATGCTGCGTTGGCCGTCGTTCTTGGCGCAGATGAGCATCGACTGTCCGCCCTGCACGAAAAGCAGGAACACAAGCAGTGCGCCCAGGATGGAAATGATGAGCCACCAGTAGTTTTGAAGAATATAGTGTGTCATATTATAATTGTCTTAAAGGATTAAACAATTAGAATTCGGCTACATTGAGGTCGGTCTTCGACTTCTTGGCGATTTGCTTGCAAATGATGCTCACATCGGCAATGAGCAGTGCGGTGAACACCACGGCAAAGATCCAGAAGGTGGTCTGCACATAGCCGGCACTGAGGTCGCTGATGGCCACCTTGTTGGGCATGAGGTCTTGAATGGTCCAAGGTTGTCGTCCCACCTCGGCCACAATCCATCCGCTTGCCGAGCACAGGTAGGTGAGCGGGATGGTGAGGATGGCGAGCCAGTGCCACCACTTGTTCCACTTGGCCTTGTCGTTGAGTTTCTTCTTGTATTCGAAGAAGAGTACAAGTGCCATGAACAGCAGCAGGTAACCGCCAACAGTCACCATGAAGTGGAAGGTGTAGAAAGTGAGGGGCACATTGGGCACAGCCTCTTGCGGAGAGTCGAGGTAGCCATAGCCAAAGTACTTGAAGTTCTCGTCGAGCGTCTTGTTAATCTCTTCGAGTGTGGCGGCATCGTTGCTTTGCATGGCCGTGTGATGCAGTGCTACGGCCTCTTGTGCAAGTTTGCCGCGCTTGATGCGCTCGGCGTAGGAGACGGTGTTGATGATGTTGCCCTTTTCGTCCTTCGAGATGCCGTTGATGATGTCGTTGATGCCCGGCACAAACGAGTTGGGGGCATGGTTGGCGAGAATCGATAGCCCATAGGGGATGGAGATGTTGAGCAGGTAAGGATCCTCGTTGTTGTCCACGGTCTTAGCGGGATTGAGGATGCCGAATGCCACAATCTCCTGTGCGTTATGCCCTTCATATAGGCCCTCCATAGCAGCGAGTTTCATGGGTTGCTCCTTGGCAACGGTCACTGCCGAGGAGTCGCCGGTAACGATGGTGAGCACAATGCCAATGAGGCCAACCCAGCCACCCACTTTCAGGCTACGGTGGCAATGGTCGATGTTGCGCTTGCGGAGCATCATCCATGAGCAGACACCCACCACAAATGCACCACCCAGCACCCATGCCGACAGCACGGTGTGGAAGAACTTGCTCACGGCCATAGGCGAGGAGACAACTTCCCAGAAGCTGGTCATCTCGTTGCGCATGGTCTCGGGGTTGAAGTGGCATCCCACGGGGTCTTGCATCCAGGCATTGGCCACAAGAATCCAGAGCGCCGAGAGACTGGCACCAATAGCGGTAAGCCAAGTGGCGGCGAGGTGGAACTTGGGACTCACTTTCTTCCAGCCGAAGAACATGATGGCGATGAAGGTGCTCTCCATAAAGAAGGCGAGTATGCCCTCGACGGCAAGCGGTGCACCGAAGATGTCACCCACAAACCAGCTGTAGTTGCTCCAGTTGGTGCCGAACTCAAATTCGAGGATGATGCCCGTTGCCACCCCAATGGCGAAATTGACCCCGAAGATGGTCATCCAGAAGCGTGTGGTGGCAAGCCACTTCTGGTCGCGTGTGCGGTAGTAGATTGTCTCCATGATGGCGATAATCACTCCCAGTCCCAGGGTGAGCGGGACAAAGAGCCAGTGATAGATGGCTGTGAGGGCGAATTGCGCCCTCGACCAGTCAACAACATTCATCAGTTCGTCCATAGTGTATAGTTTTTAGTAATTAATTTGCAAAATCTGGTCAATGCTGCGTGTCGTCGCCAGGGTGATTGTTGACGAGTTGCTCGCGCACATACTGGGCTTTCCCCTCGTCGTCGTCGCTCTTGGAAGCGAGGAAGTTAGGGAAGAAAATCCAGCGAATGATGATGAAAAAGATGAAAAGTTTGATGAGAATGATGACCCACAAAGTCTTGCCCACGGTCATATTGCGGAAACCGTCGCGGTAAAAGTTGAAAACCCTCTTGAACCAGTTGGGTTTGCGTTGCATTCTGTCGTCATTTTCAACCATAAACGAGCTATCTGTAATTAACAACTCACAAATATAGTGAAAAAATCTAAAAAATGCAAATATTAAGGTTAAAAAATGCCTTCAAATGTGTGAAATGAAGAAAATGAGGACATTATGGGCGAAAAAAGTGGTGTGGCAAGTGGCTTAGGAATGGCTGGCTGTGGCGAAGCGGGGGTTGCCGTACTGGTCGTTGATGATGCGCACATCGGTGAAGCCTGTGCGGGTGAGCAGACTCTGCATTTCCCGGGGGAAACGACGGTTGATCTCGAGGTAGAGGCGGCCGTTTTCGAGCAGCATTTTCTGTGCAAATTGCACGATGGCGCGGTAGTAGCGCAGCGGATCGTCGTCGGGCACAAAAAGGGCGCTTGCAGGCTCATATTGGAGCACATTGGGCTCCATCATTTGCTGCTCGCTCAAGCACACATAGGGTGGGTTGCTCACGATGATGTGGTAGCGGTAACCGGTGGTGTCGGGGTTGAGTATGTCGTCGATTCTGAAATCGACTTTTGTCTTGAGCATGAGCGCGTTGTGCTGTGCTACGGCAAGGGCATCGGGGGAGATGTCGGTGGCTTCGACCTGGGGGAAACGGAGTGCCCTTGCCAGCGATATGGCAATGCATCCGCAACCGGTGCCTATGTCGAGCACACGGAGGTCGGACTGCTCGTTATCGTCGACGATGATGTCGACAAGGCGCTCGGTTTCGGGCCGTGGGATGAGGGTGGCTGGGGTGACCTTGAAGTCGTGGCCATGGAAGCGTGCCTTGCCCAGAATGTACTGGATGGGCTCGTGCTTGAGCAGCCTTGCTGTGATGGCCTTGATGTTGTTGAAGAAGACTTCGTCTTGCTCAAAGTCGGCGCGCAGCACGGTGTCGATGGGCGAGTAGTTAAGCACCTCTTGCATAATGATTGAGATGATTGCCTGCAACTCCTGTTCAGGGTAGATGGCCTGCAACTGCTGGCGCATGTAGCGGGTGATTTGTGATGTGGTTGCCATAGTGAAACGAGCGCATTAGTTTTGTGCAAATTTACAAGATTATTCGTTCATGACGAAAGCAATTCAGAAAAAAGCGTGTGAGATTGTGTAAAAATGATTACTTTTGTGTAATGATTCAGAATGAAGAGAAATATATGCGCCGTGCCTTGCAACTGGCTGCTCAAGGTCGTGGTCATGTGTCGCCCAACCCCATGGTGGGCGCTGTGATTGTGAATGGCAGCGGCATAATAGTGGGCGAGGGGTGGCACCGCAAATATGGCGAAGGCCATGCCGAGGTGAATGCCGTGAACAGCGTGACCGACAAATCGGTGCTGCATGAGAGCACTATCTATGTGACCCTCGAGCCGTGTTCGCACTATGGCAAGACGCCACCTTGCGCGCAACTGCTCATTGATGTGGGCGTAAAGCGCGTGGTGGTGGGCGTGCTCGACCCCTTCCCGCAGGTGAGCGGCCGTGGCGTGGCCATGCTTCGTGATGCTGGAATTGAGGTAGAAGTTGGAATACTGGAGGAAGAATGTCGATGGTTGAACCGCCGCTTCATGAAGGCGCACAGCACAGGATTACCGTGGGTGCAGCTCAAGTGGGCCGAGACGGCCGATGGTTACCTGTCGGCACCTCCCGAGTGTGACGAGAATCCGTTGCGCATGTCGTCGCCTGTAACCATGCGGCTGATGCACCGCGAGCGTGCTGTGAGCGATGCCATTGTGGTGGGTGCCAACACGGTGCGGGCCGATAATCCGTCGCTCACTACGCGTTACTGGCCAGGCCGGTCGGCATTGCGGGTGGTGCTTGACGGGAGGCTGTCGATGCCCCGCGAGAGCGGTGTGCTCACCGATGGTGGCGCCACTGTGGTGTATAACCTTGTGAAAAGTGGCAAGGAAGGCGCTGTGGACTATGTGCAACTGCCCACATGCAGCCCCGAGGAGTGGCTGCGCGACCTTTACCGCCGTGGCGTGACAAGCGTGATGGTAGAGGGTGGCGGCAAGGTGCTTGCTCAACTCATAGAGAGTGACTTGTGGGATGAGATGCGACAGGAAATCTCGCCCCGAGTGATACAAGGTGGTGTGGCGGCACCCAAGCTGGCGCTTCAGCCTCAAGAAATTGAAAAAATAGGCAAAAACGAAGTGCGAATTTATCGCCATGACGTTAAAAAGGTGTAAAAATGCGTCAAAAGCATTTCTATATCTTAATTCAATTACTCTATTTTGACTGCGAAATATTAATTTTACGGCTTGAAAAGGCGTGAAGGGGCAGTTTTTGCCCTCGCGTGCGCCGTTATCAATAAAAAAAGTTGTAAATTTGCAGTTTCAAACTCAAGATAAATGAAGAAACAGAATATCATCTATGCGTTGCTTGCCTTTGTGTTAGGCGCAATGGCAGTATCGTGCAACAATAAAAGCACCAGCGATGAAGAGACGGTTCAATACTATGGGGTGAGTACATCATCGACCATGGTATCGCGCTTTGTGCTTGGTTCGAACAGCAAGGTGCTGAATAACTTGGACTCGGTGTTTTTCACGATAGATCAGGACCGCAAGATCATCTATAATGCCGACTCGCTGCCCGTGGGCACCGATGTGCGCAAGCTGACGGTGTCGCTCACCTTCCCCTATAGCGTGCGTTCGGCACAGTTTCGTGTGACTAACGGCAAACTGATGAAAGACACTACCATCACCTATTCGAGCGCGACCAAAGACACTATCGATTTCACTGGCAATGTGTTGTTGCACATCGTTTCAAGAGATGGTCTTAACCAGGCGACCTACACGGTGAAGGTGAATGTGCATCAGGTAGAACCTGATAAACTCACATTTGCTCAAGACCAGCGTCGCGACTTGCCCAATGTGAACGGCACTCCCGACCAGGTGAAGGCTGTGGAACTGGGCGAAGAATATTTGTGCCTGATTGAAGATGGTGGCAAATATGTGCTTTCGAGCACCACGCGTTTGGGCACTGGCACATGGTCGAAGAAAGAACTCAATGTGCCGTTCACGGCCATTGTGGGCACGCTTACTGCCACGACCGATGCCCTGTATATGCTTGATATCTCGGGCGAACTGTTCAAGTCGACCGACCATGGCGACACCTGGACCGACTGCTCGGTTGTGTGGAACACAATTGTGGGCGGCTATGACAAAAAGGTGCTTGGTGTGCTGACCGATGGCGGCGTGTGCAAGCACGACGAGTATCCCCGAAGCGAAGGCTTCACTCCCAAGGCGATTCCCGAGGGCTTTCCCGTGAGCGGGACTTCGCCCATGGTGATAGGGGAGAACAATTGGGCTTCAAGTCCCCAGGCCATGATTGTGGGCGGCATGCTCCAAGACGGAAGCCTGACGAATGC
>JAEEVB010000091.1 GCA_016287065.1 Muribaculaceae bacterium | reverse complement strand
ACCACCGACAGCAAGGTGAAAGTCGTGGTGGTCATGACCGACGAAGAGTACATGATTGCACACGACACCGAGGCCATCATCGAGGGCCGCGAACCCTAATCCACATCTCACTGATCCAAACTCTATTGAGTCAACAACAAGCATTAATAACAGGCGAGAAGAATCAACCATATTCTTCTCGCCTTTATCATTTCATTCACAACTGATATAAATCAAGATTATAACGCTTGAATCGCTCTAAAAAATTGGCATTTTGGGCGCAAAACGACAAAATATTTTTTCACTACAAGAAATATGACAAAAAACACTGTTTATCCCATGATTTTCATCACATTTTTTGGATTCGTTAAACAAATAATTTCAGTTTATCATTTTAGTGCCAAGTTTTGTAAAATCAGCATGTTCGGCATCAAAAAAACATTACGGAAATTTATACTTAAATATTTTGCCAATCGGAAAATAATACCTAATTTTGACACATTATAAAACAACTATTTGCGTGAAATCGGCCGATTTCAGCTTCGACCATGAACGCTAACAACTTTAACAAACTTATACACAACGCTTTAAAACCAAACAGTTCTAAACATTATGGAGATTAAAAATGCTTCGGCCGGAACACTTGAGTCCGGCGACATCTTGATTCAGATTGGTCCCTCCGAGCAAGCCGGTGTTCAAATCAATTTGAAGAGCACTGTTGCTTACCAGTTTGGAGAGCAAATCAAGAAGGTCATCAGCCAGACACTGAACGACCTTGGAGTGACAAATGTGGAGGTGAACGCTACCGACAAGGGTGCGCTCGACTGCACCATCAAAGCTCGCGTCACCGCCGCCGCCGTGCGCGCCACTGGCAAAGATGTGTGGGCATAATTAACGGATTATTTACACTACTTAATTCAAAAACTCTATGCAACGATTAAGAAGAACCATGATGTTCGTACCGGGTAATAATCCGGCAATGATGCAAGACGCTTTCATCTACGGGCCTGACTCAATCATGCTCGACCTGGAAGACTCGGTAACCATGACCGAAAAAGACGCAGCCCGACTGCTCGTTCACAATGCCTTGAAAACTATCGACTACGGCGATACCGAAATGGTGGTCCGTGTGAACCCCCTCAACACCCCTTATGGCAAGAAAGACGTTGAGGCCGTGGTGAAAGCCGGCGTTCATGTGATTCGCATGCCTAAGACCGAAACTGCCGACGAAATTCGCGAACTCGAAGCCGAAATCGAGAAGGTTGAAACCGAACTCGGTTGCGTAGGCCGCACTCAAATCATGGCCGCTATCGAGAGCACCCTGGGCGTGATCAACGCTTACCAGATTGCTACTGCCTCGAAGCGCATGATGGGTATTGCCCTGGGTGCCGAAGACTATTGCGCCAACCTCAAGGCTCAGCGCACTCCCGAGGGCATGGAACTGCTCCAGGCACGCCAGACCATCGTTGTCGCTGCCCGCGCTGCCGGCATCGACGCTCTCGACACCGTCTATTCTAACCTCAACGATATGGAAACCTTCCGCAAGGAGGTTGAACTCATCAAAACCCTCGGTTTCGACGGCAAATCGATCATCAACCCCCGTCAAATCGAAATCGTCAACGAAGTCTTCGCTCCCACCGAGAAAGCCATCGAGAAAGCCAAGACAATCATCGCCGCTATCAAGGAAGCTGAGAAACGCGGCTCGGGCGTCATCGCCGTCAACGGCAAAATGGTTGACCGCCCTGTAGTGATTAGAGCACAACGTACCATCGACCTGGCTATCGCGTCGGGCATTCTTACACAGGAGGAATTATCATGAGCAATCTTAAAGATAGAGCAGCTATGATCGAAGCCGCAGCTGCCGGCATGGGTAAACCCGTTTACAAAGAAACTAACGAGAGCAAGGTCACCACTCCCCGCTGGGAATATCAAACCGTTCGCTCTAAAGTCACAACACTCGAAGAAGCCATCAAGGGCTCAGGCCTGAAAGACGGCATGACCATCTCGTTCCACCACCACTTCCGCGGTGGCGACAAGGTGGTGAACATGGTGGTGGGCAAACTCGCCGAGATGGGATTCAAGAACCTGCACCTGGCCGCATCGAGCCTGCAGGATGTGCACGAACCCCTCATCGACCACATCAAGAATGGTGTCATCACTGAAATATCTACTTCAGGTATGCGCGGCGAACTCGCTAAGGAGATTTCGCACGGCCTCATGGAGAAACCCGTGGTATTCCGCTCTCACGGTGGTCGCGGTAGCGCCATCGCCAATGGCGACCTCCACATCGATGTAGCCTTCTTGGGCGCTCCCTCGTGCGACCCCCTGGGCAACGCTGTGGGTTATTCTCGTTCACAGAACGCCAAGTCGATTTGCGGTTCTCTGGGTTATGCACTCCCCGACGCTCACAATGCCGACAAGGTGGTCATCCTCACCGACGACCTCGTTCCCTATCCCAACACACCCAACTCCATCTCTGAAAGCGATGTGGACTATGTGGTTGTTGTTGACTCGGTGGGCGACAGCTCCAAGATTTCTTCGGGCGCCATTCGCGACACCAAGAACCCCCGCGACATCCTCCTCGCTCAGCAGGCTGCCAAGGTGATCATCAATAGCGGTTACTTCAAGAACGGCTTCTCTATTCAGACCGGTTCTGGTGGCGCTTCGCTCGCTGCTGTGAAGTACATCCGTCAAAGCATGATCGACCAGGGCATCAAGGCCAGCTACGCACTGGGTGGCATCACCGCTCACATGGTGAAGATGCACGAAGAAGGCCTCATTGAGCGCCTCATCGATGTGCAGTCGTTCGACAAAGTGGCTGCCGAGTCAATCAAGACCGACCAGATGCACAAAGAGGTTTCGGCCAACGAATATGCCAGCGCCGACGAACCCGGTTCGGCAACGCATTACCTTGATATCGTGATCCTTTCGGCTCTCGAGGTCGACGTTAACTTCAACGTCAATGTGCTCGTGGGTAGCGACGGCATTATCCGTGGTGCTATCGGCGGACACCCCGACACCGCTGCCGACTCGGCTCTCTCTATCATCGTTTGCCCGCTGCTGCGCGGTCGCATTCCTTGCGTGGTCGACGAGGTTACTACCCTCATCACTCCAGGTTCTTCGGTCGACGTTGTTGTCACTGAGTATGGCATCGCTGTCAACCCACGCCGTCCTGAGCTTGCCGAGCAACTCAAGAAGGCTGGCCTGAAGATTGTGGACATCCACGACCTCAAGGACCGTGCCAAGAGCATCATTGGCGACGCCGCTCCTCTGCCCTTCGGCGACAAGGTGGTGGGCATCGTCATGAACCGCGATGGCTCAGTGCTCGATGTGATTCGCAACATCGTGGACTGATACCTGATTTAAACTGAACTTAAACTTTTAACATAGGCTCGTTTAAACTTCATTTGAAGAATGGAAATTACGCTTGACCAGCTATTGACAAGCAAAGAACAAAGGTCAAAACGACAAATGGAACTCATTGCGCAGTATCCTGCCTCGACCCTTGTGTGCCTAACGGTCATCATGCCGGGCAATGTCAAGCGCAATTTCCATTCTCTTATTGTGGCCCAAGCAGGCATGACCGCTATGGTCAACGCCTTCTCTGACCACATTCTGCACCTTGAGGCCCGCGACCTGGTCACGGGCTATGAGGCTTACCTGATAACCTCGATGACGCAACGCGAAGCCAAGCAGCTCGCCTGCGAGATCGAAGACGAGCACCATCTGGGACGACTCTTCGACATCGATGTCATCACCCCCTCGGGCGAACCGCTCTCTCGCACCGCTATTGGGCAAAGTGCACGCAAGTGCCTGCTGTGCGACAACGAAGCCCGCTATTGCATGCGCAACCACTCCCACACGCAAGAAGAATTGCACAACTGCATCGCCAAACTCATTGAAGACTATGTTCAATAACTTCGAAATACGCCAAGTGCCCCTCTCGCTCAAGTCGAGTCGCCAAAAGGTTGTCGATTTCCTGGCAGCCAGCGAACTGCGACTTGAGGATGTGGACTACTATGCTGGCGTGTTTGCAGGCAACGACGATGTGCTGCTTGCCGGGGGTGGGTTCAGCGGCGATGTGCTCAAGTGCATTGCCGTGAGCGATGTGTTGCGCGACACGGGCATGAGTCTCTCGCTCGTGTCACACTTGCTCTCGGTGGCACAGTCACACGGACATCAGCAACTCAAAGTCTTCACAAAGCCCCAAAACAAGGGCATTTTTGAGAACTTCGGGTTTCATGTCATTGCCACCGCGCCCAAGGCCATTCTCATGGAAAACGGCAACGGACTGCGCAACTACTGCAACCAGCTCAACGACCTTGCCCGCGACAAGGGCGAAAATCGTGGTGTGATTGTCATGAATGCCAATCCCTTCACGCTCGGACACCGCTATCTCGTGGAGCAAGCCGCCACAAAGGTCGACACATTGTTTATTATAGTGGTAAAAGAAGACCGTTCGCTCTTCTCTTACGCCGAGCGCAAAGCCATGATCGAGGCAGGTGTAGCCCACATCGCCAATGCTGTGGTGTGCGAAGGCAGCGACTACGCCATTTCGGCAGCCACCTTCCCCACCTATTTCCTGAAGCAGTTGAGCGATGCCACCGACACCCACATCACGCTCGACCTTGACCTGTTTGCCAAGCACATTGCCCCGGCACTCGGCGCCACTGTGCGTTTTGCCGGCAGCGAGCCACTCGACGCCACCACGCGCCGCTACAACCAACTCATGGCCGAGTTACTGCCCGCACAAGGCATCGACTTCGTGGAAATCGAGCGTTGCGCGAAAAACGGCAACATAGTTTGTGCTACCGCCGTTAGAGAGGCGCTCGCAGCGCAATCGCTGCCGCAGGCACTCTGCTTGGTTCCGCGCACCACAGTGCCCTACCTTGTGTCACAACTGGCAGCCAATGCCCTCCAGCAAGAACTCGACACCACGCCCAAACCGGGCCTGGTAGACCGTGTCGACTGCGGTGCACATTCCGATATGGATTACAGCACCATGAGCCGCAGCATCCGTGCCATTCACCCCTATTTCACACAGTTGGCACTCGCTGGTTACAGCGAAATATTACCTCAAGCCGATGTTCTAAGGCAACTGGGCATTGAGGCCGAAAAAGCCATGCTTGCTGCAACAGGTGGGGTCAACACCCACAAGGGCGCCCTATTCTCGATGGGACTCACCATAGCTGCAGCCACCCACCTGCTCTTCAACCAAAATAGCATCGATGCAGATAGCCTGCAGGCCACCATCGCCCAACTGGCATTGCGTTTTGAACAACCTAGTGGCACACACGGCCATCAGGTGCTAACGCAGAACAAGGTGAACGGTGCACTTGCCTCGGCCCAAAACGGCTACCAACTGCTCTTCAGCCACTGGCTGCCCTACTACAGCGGTCTCGACGGCGACCCTCAACGGTTGCACAAGACCCTGCTGCTCATCATGTCGATGCTCGACGACACCAATGTGGCCTACCGCAAGGGCAGCGACGAAATGATACACGTCAAGGCCGAAGCTCGGGCTCTGCTCGACGACTTCAGTCTTGCGAAACTGTCGAAGATGAACAGCGACTTCACGGCACGCAATATCTCCCCGGGAGGCTGTGCCGACATGCTCTCGCTCACCATCTTCATTCACTCACTCATCAACGATAATTCAATTTAATTTTTAATCAATAATTATTCATTTTTTCCTTAAACAAACTAATTATGGTAGAACTTATCAAACAAGGAGTGTATCTCCTGAATGGTACTGAAATCAAGAAAGACGCTGCTGGTATGCCAGCACCCGATGAAGCGCGCGAAAACACCATTACTTATGGCATTCTGCGCTCGCACGATGTTGACGGCAGCAAAGGCAAGAAGATGCGCATCCGCTTCGACGCTATGATGTCGCACGACATTACCTATGTAGGCATTATCCAGACAGCCCGCGCCAGCGGTCTTGAAGAATTCCCTCTGCCCTATGCCATGACCAACTGCCACAACTCGCTCTGCGCTGTGGGTGGCACCATCAACGAAGACGACCACGTCTTTGGTCTCTCGGCTGCTAAGAAGTATGGTGGCATCTACGTGCCCGCCAACCAGGCTGTGATTCACCAGTATGCTCGCGAGGCTATGGTGAAGTGCGGCAACATGATTCTCGGTTCCGACAGTCACACCCGCTACGGCTCGCTCGGTAACATGGGCGTTGGCGAAGGTGGTGGCGAGCTCGTGAAGCAGCTCCTCAAGAACACTTGGGACATCAATGCTCCCGAGGTGGTGCTCGTTTGGCTCGAAGGCGCTCCCCGCAAGGGTGTTGGTCCCCACGACGTGGCTATCTCGCTCGTGAAGGCTACCTTCGAAAGCGGTTTCGTGAAAAACAAAGTGCTCGAATTTGCTGGCCCTGGCGTGAAGAACCTGCCCATCGACTTCCGTAATGGCATCGACATCATGACCACCGAGACCACTTGCTTGAGCTCTATCTGGGTTACCGACGACGAAGTGAAGCATCACTACGAAATTCACAACCGTCCCCAAGACTTCAAGGAACTGAAGCCCGGCAACGTTGCTTACTACGATGCTATGATTCGCATCGACCTCTCTACTCAGGAGTCAATGATTGCTCTCCCATTCCATCCCTCTAACGCCTTCACAATTCATGAGTTGCAGGCCAATCCCACCGAGATCCTGCGTCAGGTCGAGGAAGACACTCGCAAGCGTTTCGGCGACAAGGTACAGGTTGACCTCGTCGACAAGGTGACCAAAGACGGCAAGGTGATGGCCGACCAGGGTATCATCGCTGGCTGCTCGGGTGGTACTTACGACAACCTCAGCGCTGCCGCTTCGATCATGAAAGATAAATCAATCGGTAACGACTACTTCACCATGAGTGCTTATCCCCAGTCGGTTCCCGTGTTCATGGCTACTGCCCGCAGCGGTATCGTTGCCGAACTGCTCGAAACCGGTTGCGTCATCAAGCCCGCATTCTGCGGTCCTTGCTTCGGTGCTGGTGATGTGCCCTCGAACAATGGCCTCAGCATCCGCCACACTACCCGTAACTTCCCCAACCGCGAAGGTTCTAAGCCCGGTCAGGGTCAGATTTCGCTCGTTGCCCTGATGGACGCTCGTTCAATCGCCGCTACAGCCGCTAACGGTGGCATCATCACCGCCGCTACCGACGTTGACTACGACGACACACACGCTCCCTACGACTTCGATGCCAAGATCTACGACCGTCGCGTTTACAACGGCTACGGAAAGGCAAATCCCGCCGAGGAACTCAAATATGGTCCTAACATCAAAGACTGGCCCAAGATGTATCAGATGGAAGACAACATGCTCCTCGAACTCGCTGCTGTCATCCACGATCCCGTTACCACTACCGACGAACTCATTCCTTCGGGCGAGACCTCGAGCTACCGCTCTAACCCGCTCAAGCTCTCTGAGTTTGCCCTCTCTCGTCGCGTTCCCGAGTACGTAGGCATCAGCAAGCGCATCCAGGCTCAAGACCTCGAGCGTCGTGCCGGCAACGTGCCCGAAAATGTGACTGCTGCTCTCGCACAGGTTGGCGCCGATGCCAAGAACACCTCGTTCGGCTCTTGCGTCTTCGCTAATCGTCCTGGCGACGGTTCGGCTCGCGAACAGGCTGCTTCTTGCCAGAAGGTGCTCGGCGGTGACGCCAACATCTGCTACGAGTATGCTACCAAGCGCTATCGCAGCAACTGTATCAACTGGGGTATCGTTCCCTTCACCATCGCTCCCGAAACCAAGTTTGACTACGAGCCCGGCGACTTCGTATTCGTTCCCGGCATTCGCGAAGCTATCGTGAGCGGCAAGGAAGAAATCGATGCCAAGGTGATCACCAAGAACGGCGTGAAGGACATCCACCTCTTCTTCCAGAACCTCACTCCCGACGAGCGTACGATTCTGGCCGAAGGTTGCCTCATGAACTACTACGCAGCTCAAAAGAAATAATAACCCTTAAAACATAAACAAAACAAACATTCTTTTTCAAAATGGAAAAAATTAAAATGACAACTCCCATCGTGGAGATGGACGGCGACGAAATGACCCGCATCCTTTGGAAGATGATCAAGGACGAACTCATTCTGCCTTTCGTTGACCTCAAAAGTGAATACTACGACCTCGGTCTCGTGAAACGTGATGAAACCCGCGACCAGATTACTATCGACGCTGCCGAAGCTACCAAGAAATATGGTGTGGCAGTGAAGTGCGCTACCATCACGCCTAACCTGAAACGCATGGACGAGTACAAGCTCCACGAGATGTGGAAGAGCCCCAACGGAACCATCCGTTCTATCCTCGATGGTACCGTGTTCCGCGCTCCCATCACCCTGCCCAGCATCAAACCCGCTGTGCGCAACTGGGAGAAGCCTATCACCATCGCTCGTCATGCCTATGGCGATGTTTACAAGAGCGTTGAACTCCGCGCCGACGAACCCGGTGTGGCTAAGCTCGTCTTCGACGGTGAGAGTGGCAAGCACGAAGAGGTTGTTATCCACAACTTCAAGGGTGCTGGCGTGCTCCAAGGCATGCACAACCTCGACAAGTCGATCCGTTCGTTTGCTCACAGCTGCTTCAAGTTCGCTATCGACACCAAGCAAGACCTCTGGTTCTCGACCAAGGACACCATCAGCAAGAAGTACGATGCTCAGTTCCGCATCATCTTCGAGGAAGTTTATGAGCAGAACTACAAGGCCGACTTCGAACGTCTGGGTCTCGAATACTTCTACACCCTCATCGACGATGCAGTGGCTCGCGTGATTCGCAGCAAGGGCGGCTACATCTGGGCTTGCAAGAACTACGACGGCGACGTGATGAGCGACATGGTCAGCACCGCTTTCGGTTCACTGGCTATGATGACCAGCGTACTCGTTAGCCCCGACGGCAACTACGAGTATGAGGCTGCCCACGGTACCGT
>JAEEVB010000090.1 GCA_016287065.1 Muribaculaceae bacterium | reverse complement strand
GTGTATTTAACACCAGCCTCGTCGGCCACGGGGTCGGGACGGTCCAGTGCCAGATGGAAGTGGAAGTTAGGGAAGTCCTTTTCCAGCTGCAGGAAGTCGTCGAGATAGAACACCTCGCTGAGCGAGCGGGCACCATAGAAGTAGTGCATCTCGCGGTCGCGACAATTGAGAGTGCGGGTCATGTGCATGATTTGTGCACGCAGAGGAGCCATGCCGGCACCGCCGCCCACCCATATCATCTCTCGCTTAGAGTCGAAGATGGGATGGAAGTCGCCATAAGGACCGCTCACGATGACCTTGTCGCCTGGTTTAAGTGTGAAAATGTAGCTCGATGCGATGCCGGGCATCACATCCTGGAATCCAACGGCGGGTTTGGGCTTGAATGGCGGGGTGGCAATACGCACGGTTAGCATGAAGCGGTCGCCCTCGGCCGGATAGTTGGCCATGGAGTAAGCTCTCACGGTAGCCTCGGTGTTCTTGCACTTGAGCGAGAACATGTCGTACTTTTCCCATGTGGGCAGATATTCGCCCAGACTTTCCTTGTCAATGTCCTTGTCATAGCTCATCTCGTATTCAGGAATGCGAATCTGCGCATAGCTGCCGGGAATGAAGTCCATGTGCTCGCCCGGGGGCAGCGCCACGATGAATTCCTTGATGAACGACGACACGAGTTTGTTGCTTACCACCGTGCATTCATATTCTTTCACCTCCAGCACCGAGTCAGCCACCTGAATCTTGAGGTCGTCTTTCACTTTCACCTGACATCCCAGTCGCCAGTGGGCCTGCTGTTCCTTACGCGAGAAATGCACTTTCTCGGTGGGCAATATTTCGCCGCCGCCTTCCATCACTTGCACTTTGCACTGTCCGCAGCTGCCTTTGCCGCCGCATGCGCTCGAGAGCATCACACCATGCTGATGCAGGGTGTTGAGCAGGGTTCCGCCCGATTCGGCCTGGAACTCCTTCTTTCCGTCGTTGACGGTGATGGTCACTTTGCCCGATGGCACGAGATAGTGCTTAGCTACAAGCAACAGTATCACTAATACCAATGTGATGATAAGAAAAAATATAGCGCTCGATAGCACCGTTGTGCTTGCTGTATTGAGTAGTATCATAGTCGTCGGTTTTATAGTTTAATGCCAAGGAAACTCATGAATGCGATTCCCATTAATCCGGTAATGATGAATGTGATGCCAAGGCCTTTGAGTGGCTTGGGTATGTCGCTGTAAGCAATCTTTTCGCGTATGGCAGCGATACCCACAATAGCGAGCAGCCAGCCAATGCCCGAACCGGCACCGTAGACGGTTGCGGTAAGAGCCGAGCCGAAGTCTTTTTGCTGCATAAACAGCGCACCGCCCAAAATGGCGCAGTTCACTGCTATGAGCGGCAAGAAGATGCCAAGCTGGTTATACAGGCTGGGCGAGAATTTCTCCACAGCCATCTCAACCAACTGTGTGGCCGATGCAATCACTGCAATGAACATGATCAGGCTCAAGAAGCTCAGGTCAACATCCTTGAACGAGTCGCCCAGCCAGCTGAGGGCACCTTCCTGAAGCACATACTTGTCGAGCATGTAATTGAGCGGAATTGTGACCACCAGCATAAAGGTTACCGCTATGCCAAGTCCGAATGCAGTCTTCACATTCTTCGACACAGCAATGTAGGAACACATGCCTAAGAAGTAGGCAAATATCATGTTATCGATGAAAATCGATTTTACGAATAAATTCAGTTCTTCCATTTCAGTAATGATTTAGATGTTGAAGAATGTTGATTAATTGTTTTCTTCTTGCAGGTCCTTGTTGCGAGAGCGGTGGAACCACACGATGCATGCCACTACGATGAGTGCCATGGGGGGCAAAATCATGAGACCATTGTTAGCGTAACCGGCATCATAGAAACTTTGAGGAATGACTTGGTAGTCGAGCAGGGTGCCCGAGCCCAGCAGTTCGCGGAAGAATGCCACGATGACCAGTATGATAGCATAACCCAGACCATTGCCAATTCCGTCGAGGAAGGCGGGCCACGGGCGGTTGTTCAGCGCGAAAGCCTCGAGGCGACCCATCAGGATGCAGTTGGTGATGATGAGTCCTATAAACACCGAGAGTTGCTTGCTCACATCGTAGCTATAAGCAGTGAGCACCTGTTGCACGATGATCACGAGCGCTGCCACTACTACTAGTTGCACGATGATGCGAATTGTGGGTGGAATGGTCTTGCGCATAAACGAAATGATGACATTGGCAAATGCCAGCACGGCGATAACCGAGATGCCCATCACGATGGCGGGTTTCAGGCTCACCGTTACTGCCAGCGTGGAGCAGATGCCCAGCACTTGCACCAGTACCGGATTGTCTTTCGACAATGGATTGAATAACGCTTCTTTATTTTTCTTTGATAGCAACATATCGATGATTATTTAGCAGTTTCACTTCGAAGGCTCTTCAAGAATGCGTCGTAAGGAGCAAGGCAGTCTTGCATCATGGTCGAGACACCGCGACTCGTGATGGTGGCACCCGAGATGGCATCGATGCAGTCTCCGCCAGTTGTGCCTTTCTGACCTTTCTTCACCACTTCAACGCTCTTGAATTCGTTGTTCTTATAGAGTTCCTTGCCTTGGAACTTGTCTTGGAATTCAGGTTCGGCAATTCTTGCACCCAATCCAGGCGTTTCGCCCTGGTGCGAGAAGTTGGCGCCATAAATGGTGCTGCCGTCTTCATTAACCGAAACATAGCCCCAGATGGGTCCCCACAGACCTGCGCCATACATGGGCAGGATGTACTTGGTGGTGCCATCATTGGCCTTGGCAACAAATACAGGGTATTTTTTGTCTTTCCCTTTTTCTTTCACAAATTTCTTCATGTTCACGCCGAAGGCCACACCTTTGCCTTGTTGTACCACCTTGCCGCTCTCGTCAACGAGCAGTTCGTCGGTTATATATTTATTAAAGGTATCCTCAATGGTTGTTCCCTCGGGTGCAGTTACCCTGATGGAACTGAGAATCTGCTTGCGCGAGTCGTCGGCAATGTTCATGTTCTGCCTGTCCTTGAGCGCCATATACACCAGTGCGAGAATGGCACCCACGGCAATGACCAGAATTGACGAATAAACGATTTGGTAGATATTACTGTTTTTGTTCATAGTCGTGTCCTCCTCTTGGTATCCGTTAGTTTTTAGTCGGCGCATGCGGCGCTTGATGTTGGCATTCACCACGCAATGATCAATGAGCGGTGCAAAGGCGTTCATGAGCAGCACAGCAAGCATGGCACCTTCGGGATAACCGCCGTTATATACACGAATCAGTATAGCTATAACACCTATCAGGAAACCGTAGATGTATTGGCCAATGTGTGTACGTGCTCCTGTCACTGGATCGGTGGCCATGAACACCGCGGCAAAGGCAAAACCACCGTAGCACAGTTGAGCCAGCGGGTCGAGCATCGAGGCGGGGTAGGTTGGGGTTGCAAAGGCATTGGCAATGAGTCCCATCACAATGCCGCCGGCAAACACCGAGGTCATCACCCTCCATGAGGCAATGCCTGTGATGAGCAGCAATGCAGCGCCCAGCAGAATGGCGATCATCGATGTTTCGCCTGGGCTGCCTGGAATGGTACCTACGAATGCTTGCCAGGTGTCGAGGTTCAGCCCATCGAGGTTCGGTCCTACATTGGTAGCAACCTGGCCAAGCGGTGTTGCACCGCTAAAACCGTCGGCAACAGTGCCGGCACCAAAGCCAAAGGCTGAATCCAGCTTCACAAAGGCGTTGTCGCCGCTCATCTCGGCCGGATAGCTGAAGAACAGGAATGCGCGTGTGATGAGCGCCACATTAAATATATTCATGCCCGTGCCGCCAAACACTTCTTTAGCGAATATGACTGCAAAAGCGGTAGCAACTGCCGTCATCCACAGCGGCGTGTTGATGGGGACGATGAGCGGGATGAGAATACCCGTTACAAGGAATCCTTCTTGAATCTCCTTGTGATGAATCTGTGCGCTGATAAACTCAATGCCTAGACCTACCACATAGCTCACCACAATCACGGGGAGCATGGCAAGCAGGCCAAAGATGAACATGGTAAACCAGCCTGTGTCGGGTTGACCGATGGCAATGTAGTGCTGCAGGCCGGTGTTGTACATGGCAAAGAGCAGACACGGTATCAATGCCACAATCACCGTACTCATGGTGCGCTTCATGTCGTTGTTGTCATGAATGTGGCTTCCACTTTTCGAGGTGGTATTGGGCGTGAACAGGAATGTCTCGAAACCTTCATACACCGACTGCAGTTTGGCAAGTTTGCCGCCCTCGTGGAATGCAGGTTTCCATTTGTCCAATAGTTTTCTTAAAGCTTTCACTGTATGATATTTTTTGATGATTACTTAATGAAAATGGTTAATCAATCTATTTGAAGCGTTTGTTTAAACAATAGTCTGTTAATGTTTATCAAACAGGTGTTTATTCTTAGTGATTATGCCATTTCTTTTCTCAGTTTGTCAAGGCCTTCGCGCACGATGCGTTGAAGTTCCAGCTTCGAAGTGTCGGCAAACTCGCACAGGGCAAAGTCTTCGGGCGCCACTTCGTATATGCCCAGTTGCTCCATCTTGTCGATATCGAAGGCGATGATGGCCTTGATCAGGAACTCGGCATAGATGTCCATGGGCAGCATGCGGTCGTATTCTCCGCTCATCACTATGGCGCGTTCACCGCCGTTGATGCGAGCGTCAACATTCATGGGCTTTCGGTTCATGCCCAGTAACCATCCTGGGAAGTTGCGATACACGCTAAACTTCTTGGGGCTCATAGAGACCCATCCCATGAATTCGTCTTGCTTTTGCAGTTCGGGAATTACAGTGATGTGACGATAGGGGGCACGCAAATAGCCTTCGTCGTTCACTTGACAGCCTGTGAGCACATTGCCGCAGATGATGCGGTTCTGCTTGCCGTTGTCGACAAGGCGGCCTTCAAGAAGTGGTTTGACGGGAGCACCCATCACGGTCTTGACATAACAGGGCTGTGCAACCTGCTCGCCAGTTACTGCCACTACGGTGCCATAGTCAACACTGCCTGTAGCAAACAGCTTGCCGATGCGTGCAACGGTTACCACATCGGTGGTCCAGATTACTTCGCCTTTGTTTACGGGTTTTACATTTCCAGCCTGGATGCCAGCGTTGCCAGCGGGGTGGGGACCTTTAAAGGCTATGGTCTCGGCACCTTTTACCTCTATCTCTTCGCCATCTCGACAGCCAAGATACACGCTACCGCTTGTGAGCTGGTTCAGCAGCTCAACACCCTTTTCAACATAGTTCATGTCCTCGCCAAGAACCACCTTTAAACTAGGCGCCAGAGGGGCACTGTCGAAACAGGTGACAAAGATGTCGCGCGGGGTTGCGTCGGGCGATGGCACCACATCGTAGGGACGTTGGCGCAGCATGGCCCACAATCCTGAGTCGAGAAGTGCATCGATAGGAGAGGAGAGGTCGAATTTCTTGCTGTCGATGTTCTCGTCACACTCCACGACGATTTGCTCAATCTTGCGACGCTCACCACGCACAATGGCTTTCACAGTACCGCTCACGGGTGATGCGACTTTGATGCGCTCTTGCGTCTTGTCGTGATAGAGTGCCTCACCAGCCTTTACCTGTTCGCCTTCTTTCTTCTCCATGCGAGGAACGATTCCAGTAAAGTCGTCGGGCACAATGGCGCAATGAGCTGGTTTGGGGGCTTCGATAATGGCATCGCTTGTGACGCCTCCTTTTAATTTCAGGTCATAGCCCTTTTTGAGTTTTATCATTGCCATAAATAATATAATGTGTTTATATTTTTCTGCAAAGATACAAAATAAGCGTTAATCAATGAATATTTTTCATCGTAAATGTATTAAAAAATAATGAGATAATTTGTTCTAGAAAGGTGCCGATGAGTTTTGGGCGGCTTAAAATACAATGTGTCAATGTGATTAGCTGAGACATGATAAACAGAATGACTATTGAAATGCCGCGTTTTTGTTCACTTTGTTGTATGGATTAGAAAAAAATGACTAAAAATAATCACTTGTCGTTGTTTTTTTGGAAATTTTGTAATAAATTTGCGTTGGTTTTTACATCTTTCTGACAAGTGTAGATGTGGAAGACCGATGTTTTTGATGCAAAAGTTTGTGAAATACAATTAAATAGGGCGTTACATAAACATTGCTACACAATAAATGCACCGGTATTTCGTTACTATATTAAAAAGGAGACAGAACCGCTTAGAACAAATGAAAACCAATTTATATTAATTTTTTTAACTTTAACTTTTTAATTTTTCATTTATGGAAACTACAAAGCCTAACAATCCACAGCCAGCTCAGCCCCAGGCTAAGCCAGCTCAGGCTCAACCCAAGAAGGTTGAAACCAAGAAAAAAGAAAACAAAGGTGTAACCAGCAATGTGAAGGGCATTAAGAGTGCTTCGATCGTGATTCTCGTATGCTTCATCGCTGCTGTTTGTATCTATCTGTTTGTGTTCGGTGCTCCCGGCAACTTCAAGGAACCCGATCTGAAAGAAACTCCCCTTAACCTGCTTGGTACAGTTTACAAGGGCGGTATCATCGTGCCTGTGCTGTTGACCTGCCTCTTGACTGTGATTGTGCTCACCGTTGAGCGCTGGATCGCTCTTTCTAAGGCTAAAGGTAAAGGTAACACCACTAAGTTTGTGGAAGACGTGAAGAAGGCTCTTGCAGCTGGCGATATCGCTAAGGCCGAAGACCTCTGCAAGAAACACCAGGGCACTGTGGGTGCTGTTGTTTATGCAACTCTTCAGAAATATAAAGAAATGGACAAGGACACCATGCTCCAGAAGGAACAGAAGCTCACTTCAATCCAGCAGACCCTTGAAGAGGCTACCGCTCTTGAGATGCCAACTCTGCAGCAGAACCTCCCCATCCTTGCAACTCTCACCACACTGGGTACTCTGATCGGTCTTCTCGGTACTGTGCTCGGTATGATCAAGTCGTTCCAGGCTCTTGCTCAGTCGGGTGCTCCTGACTCAACCGCTCTGTCGACCGGTATTTCTGAGGCACTTGTGAACACCGCCTTCGGTATCGCAACTGCAGCCCTCGCTCTTATTGCTTATAACTTCTATACCAACAAGATCGATAACATGACCTATGCTATCGACGAACTCGGTTTCTCAATCGTATCTACATTTGCTGCAACTCACTAATTGCACACAGAGAACCACACATTAAATTATTTTTATAAAGAATTATAAGCTAAATAAGACAAAATGGGAAAAGTCAAAATAAAGAAAAAAGAAACGCGCATCGACATGACCGCAATGTCGGATGTGACCGTTCTTCTGTTGACTTTCTTCATGTTGACTTCTACATTCTTGCAGAAAGAACCTGTGCAGGTGATCACTCCTCCTTCAGTTTCTGAAGAGAAAGTGCCCATCGAGAAGCTGGTTACAATCCTCGTTACTCAAAACGGTGATAAACCACAAATCTACATGGAACTCACAGGTACTGCCGACTCAACACTTACTACCGAAGACCTGCGCGAACAGGCGCTGGTGCGTGTGGGCGAGAAGTTTGGTGTGCAGTTCACTCGCGAAGAAGTTGATGCATTCCGCAAGCAAAATGCTTTCGGTTTGCCCATCAGCAAGATGAAAGAGTGGCTGGCATTGCCAATCGATGAACGCGACAAGGTGTTGCAGCAGCAAGGAGCTGGTATCCCCATCAAGATGAATTTCGACAATCAGAACCTGACGGAATTCCAAGTATGGATCCAGTCTATCTATGCAGCTCTGCAAGAAGCCGGAGCCGAAGAAGAAATGGATAGCGGTAAAGGCATCGCTATCAAAGCCGACCAGACAACGCCATATAGCATTGTTGAAGTGATTATGAACAACCTGCAGACCATCAAGATGAACAAGTTCACCCTGATGACCGCATTAAAGACAGAGGAGGAGTAAGATATGGCAAAGAAAGAATTAAGTCGTCAGAAAAAATTCGATACCCGTATCGACTTCACCCCTATGGTTGACATGAATATGTTGTTGATCACCTTCTTCATGTTGTGTACCACCATGCTCAAATCTCAGACATTGCAGATCACTCTGCCTACCAATGAGGAAGTGAAGCAGGAAAACCAGCAGGAAGCTAAGGAGTCGGAAGCATTCACCGTGATCATCGATGGTACATCGGAGATGAAAGACTTGAATGGCCAGCAGAAACTGGTTGCCGACCCCAGTGCAGCTAAGTTCTACTACTACGAAGGACGATTGAACCTTGACGAGCTCAACATGGAGGAGACTAACATGAAGGGCAATGCTCAGGGTACAATGCGCTACCTCCTGATGAAGAAGAATGAAGCAGCCATCAAGCTGATCAACAAAGAGAAAGAAAAATGGCAGAAAGGTGAAATTAATGACTCTGTTTATCAGGAACGCGCCAAGGAAATCCGTAACCGTGAAGACCTCGAGCGTCCTATCGTGATGATCAAGCCCACGGGCCGCGCAAGCTATAGCGACGTGGTGGCTGTTCTTGATGAAATGCAGATTAATAACATCAGCCGTTTCCAGATTGAGACTTTGAGCAAGGAAGATTCTACAGCCCTTGAAAAACTGGGCGTGAAGTTACCTCCCCCACCTGCTCAGTAATGTGCGTTAGATTTATAATTGTTGAACCTTAAAATTACATAAGATAAGATATGTCAAATGTAGATCTAACCTCAAAAGAATGGTGTGACCTTGTATTTGAAGGCAAAAACAAGGACTACGGTGCATATGTGCTTCGCCGCACATCTGAAAACCGCCATACCAAGTCTGTTATCTATACTCTTATCGGTGCCGTGTTGCTGGGCGCTCTCGTTTGGGGTGTCGCAACCGTGCAGCACATGATCGAGGAAGCCAGTCTGAAGGACAAACAGTCGCAGAGCACGGTGACCCTCGACATGACGCAGGAAGAGAAGAAGGAAGAAGAACAGCAGAAACAGAAGATTGAAGAGAAG
>JAEEVB010000089.1 GCA_016287065.1 Muribaculaceae bacterium | reverse complement strand
GGCCTTTCATGAGTGAGTCCATGCCTTTCTGCACGATGCGCTCGGTGCGGGTGTCGATCGATGATGTTGCTTCGTCAAGGATGAGCACAGGCGGGTCGGCAACGGCGGCACGAGCAATGGCAAGCAACTGTCGCTCACCTTGACTCAGATTGCTGCCACTGCCACTGAGAATGGTCTGATATCCATTGCTCAGGCGTCGGATAAAGCCGTCGGCATTGACCAGTTTGGCGGCCTCGATACATTCCTGGTCGCTTGCCTCGAGTCGTCCGTATCGGATATTGTCCATCACAGTGCCGGTGAAGAGGTGAGTTTCTTGCAACACCATGCCCAGACTTCGTCTCAAGTGTCGTTTCTTGATGTCGTTCACATCGATGCCGTCGTAGGTGATTTTGCCATCCTGAATGTCGTAGAAACGGTTGATGAGGTTGGTGATGGTGGTTTTTCCAGCTCCTGTACCACCTACAAAGGCAATCTTTTGGCCTGGCCTGGCTTTGAGAATGATGTCGAAGAGTACCTGCTTGTCGGGGTTATAGCCAAAGTCAACCATATTGAACTCCACGCCACCCTTGAGTTGGGTGAGGTCGTAATGGCCGTCGTCGCAGGCTTTTCTCCATGCCCAGATGCCTGTGCGATGCATCGAAGGAACGATGTTGCCCTCGGTATCGTACATGGCGGTGGTGAGTTCGACCGTGCCGTTGTCGGGTTCAGGTGTCTCGTCAAGGATGTTGAAGATGCGTTCGGCGCCGGCACTGGCAGTGATGATGCTGTTAATTTGCTGGCTCACATGTGAGATGGGTTGTGTGAAGCTCTTATTGAGTGTGAGGAAGGCAACGATGGTACCGACGCTGAGTCCGATGTCGGTAGTGAGGGCGATGGTGGCACCGACCACAGCTATGAGCACATAACCAAGATTGCCGAGGTTGCCGTTGACCGGCATGACGATGTTGGCTATGCGGTTGGCCTGATAGGCATTCTCACGCAAGTTTTCGTTCAGGCTCTCGAATTGTGAGATAGCCTCATCTTCGTGGCAGAAGACTTTGACCACCTTTTGCCCCTCGACCATCTCCTCGATAAAACCGTTGACATCGGCCAGGGCGCGTTGCTGCTGCACAAAGTGCTTGCGCGAGCGTTTGCTGAGTTTGGTCGTGGCAAAGCCCATGACGATGGCCATGACGATGGAAACACAGGTGAGCGGGATGCTCAGCACGATCATGCTGGAGAAGGTGACGGCAATGGTTATGACTGAGTTGAATGCCTGCGGAAGGCTGCTGCTGATCATCTGGCGCAGGGTGTCGACATCGTTGGTGTAGGCCGACATGATGTTGCCGTGCGGGTGGTTGTCGAAGTACCTGATGGGCAGTGACTGCATGTGGCTGAACATGTCGTTACGTAGCCTGAGCATGGTGCCCTGTGTCACATTAATCATAATGCGGTTGTGGGCATAGGAGCAGGCAGCACCAAATGCCAGAATGATGCCCAGAATGAAGAGCGTCTGCGCCAACGAGGCGAACTGTGGATTGGTTGCCTGGGTGAGGGGCACCACATAGTCGTCGATGAGTGTGCGCGTGAACAGGTTGGAGATAAGGGTAGTGACCGATGTTATAACAATGCACAAGGCCACGACTGCGAACGAGAACTTATAGTTAGTCAGGACATACTTGAGCAGACGGGTGAGCGTCGCCTTCTTGTTGGTGGCAGCCTCTACTTTGTGGTTTCTCATGCCTCCGCCTCCTCGCATGCTGTTTACAAAACCTCCTCTCATTTTGCCACCTCCTTTCTGTTGTCGTCGTAGGGATTATCGAAGTCGCCACCTTCATCGTTCTGCAAGGCATAGATTTCCTGATAAATCTTGTTGTTGTTCATCAGGTTCTCGTGCGTGTCAAAAGCGTCGACCTTGCCATTGTTTATGACAATGATGCGGTCACAATGCTCAACGCTTGAGATGCGCTGGGCAATGATGAGTTTGGTGGTGTGGGGAATCTCATTGCGGAATGCTCGCTGAATGGCAGCATCGGTGGCGTTGTCGCATGCGCTGGTTGAGTCGTCAAGAACCAGTATCTTGGGGTTCTTGAGCAGGGCGCGGGCAATGCACAGGCGTTGTTTCTGCCCGCCGCTCAAGTTGGCGCCGCCTTGTTCTATCATGGTGTTGTAGCCGTCGGGCATCTGGTCGATGAACTCGTCGGCACATGCCCAGTGGCATGCTTGCTTGCAATCATCGAGGGTGGCATTTGAGTTGCCCCAGCGCAGATTGTCGAGAATGGAGCCTGTGAAAAGCACATTCTTTTGCAACACAACTGCCACATTGTTACGCAAGGTTTCAAGGTCATAGGTTCTGACATCGCGGTCACCAACAAGCACTTGCCCCTTAGATGCATCATAGAGCCGGCTGACCAGGTTGATGAACGAGGATTTGCCGCTACCAGTACCGCCAATGATACCGATGGTCTCGCCACTGTTGATGTGCAGGTTGATGCCGCTCAAGGCATACTCGCCACTGCCGCCTTTGTAAGCAAAACTCACATTGTTGAAATCGATGCTGCCATCGTTGACCTGCATCACCGGATTCTCGGGGTTGACGATGTCGGGAACCTCGTTGATGACCTCTGTGACGCGCTTGCCGCTGGCTGCACTCATGGTGAGCATAACGAAAATCATGCTGAGCATCATGAGCGACATGAGAATGCTCATTACATAAGTGAAGAGCGAGGTGAGTTCGCCAGTGGTGAGAGAACCGTCGACAATGAAATGTGCCCCGAACCATGAGAGTGCAATGATGCAACCATACATAACCATGTTCATGACGGGGTTGTTGAGCGCCATGAGCTTTTCGGCTTTAACATAGAGTTTGTAGAGTCCGAGAGCTGCCTTGTTGAATTTTTGTTTCTCGTGATCTTCACGGACGAAGGCCTTGACCACACGGATGCCGCTGACATTCTCCTGAATGCTGGCGTTCAGCGTATCGTATTGCTGGAAAACCTTGGTAAATATCTTGGACACCTTTTTGATGACAAAGAAAAGCACGCTGGACAAGATGACCAATGCCACTACAAAAATGAGACTCATGCGAATGTCGATGACAAAGCACATGAAAATGCTGAAAATCATGCGGAACGGTGCCCTGACGGTAATGCGCAGAATTTGCTGGAAGGCATTTTGCAGATTGGTGACATCGGTGGTCATGCGGGTGATGAGACCAGATGTGCTGTATTTGTCGATGTCGCTGAAGGCAAACCGCTGAATGTTGCGATACATGGCGATGCGCAGATTGGCAGCGAACCCCGATGAGGCATAGGAAGCATATTGTCCCGCCTTGATGCCGAAGTAGAGGCTCAGCGCAGCCATGCCGAGCATAATGAGGCCGTAGAAGTAGATTTGCTGCATGTTGCCAGCCATGATGCCCTGGTCGATGAGTTTGGCCGTGACATAGGGTATGAGCACATCCATAATCACCTCGCACGATGTGAAGATGGGGGTGAGCAGCGAAGCCTTCTTGTACTGTTTTATTTGATTGTAGAGGGTTTTTATCATGTTGATAATAGTTTATCAGAACGGGTAACCAATAGCGAGGTGGAATGCAAGTCCATCCTTGAACTTTGGAATGTTGTAGTAGCCCTTTTTGGTGGTTTCGTAGGGGAGATGCAAGCCAATACCGAGGTCGGCACGAACCACGAGCATGCTGATGTCGAGTCTCAAACCCAAGCCAGTGCCTACTGCGAGTTCCTTGAAGAAATTCTTGAATTTGAATTTGCCACCCTCTCTATTTTCGTCATCCTTGAGCAACCAGATGTTGCCCGCATCAAGGAATACAGCTCCCTTGAAAATGCTGAAGATGGGGAAACGCAACTCCCAGTTGGTCTCGAACTTAAGGTCACCTACCTGGTCATAGTAGGCTATTAAATTACGGCTGACTCCCAAATCCAGATACTGGAAAGGGTTGTAGCTGCCAGGTCCAACGGTTCTGACAGTAAATGCTCTGATTGAATTAGCGCCGCCAATGTAGAATTGCTCTCGATAGGGCACTTCATCCATGTTGCCATAAGCATAGGCTGCACCTAAAAACACCCTTGATGCCAGACATAAGTCGCTGTCGAAGTAGTGTTTCCACACTAATTGAGTCTGCGCTTTTACAAATTGGGAGAAAGTGGTGTTGAACATCAGTTTCTCGTCGTGCTTGCCCGCAAGAGCCCAGATGCCAGCAAACACATTGCCGGCCTCAATGACAGTGCTTGTCCAGTTGATAGCGTCGTTTCCCCACTGGTTGTCGTAAGTATAAGTGTAGCGCATTTCAGGGATGAACATATCTTGGAAACTGTGTGCAAGAGCAGGGTGGAAGAACATTGTTGAATCGAAGGCAGTTGTGGTGTTCAACAGTTCGCTATAGGTGAGTTTGAATGGTGTGAAGCTGTGCATTGAGTGCTTGTTGGTATGCCACTCCCAGGTGAAGTCGCAACCCGCTTGAATCATCTTGAAAAAGTCGGGGCGATTCATGAGGCTGCCGTGGACTGAGATGCGAGTCCAGTTTTGGAAGCGACGAGACCTGTCGACGAAACGAGGAGCCAGCAGTTTGGGAATGGCAAGTTCAACCTTGGCACCAAATTCATAGGAGTTGAGGTCCTTGTTGTTATAAGTGCTGCCTTTACCCGTCTGCCATTCATAGGACATGGTAAGGTCGCCAGAAATGCGTTCGCCACCACCAAACAGATTCTTGTGAGCCAGTGAGAGGTTGAGTCCTGGACCGATGAAACTGCTTGACTTGGAAACGCCCTGTACCTCGACTTTAGCCTCGATGGGTTTGTCGAGCACGGTGAATATGTTCAGGTTCATGAGCCCATCACCGCTGGGCGTAATGGTGTCGACGGGTTCTACTTGCATGTCGATGCTGCTGAAGATGCCAGTGCGTGACAAGAGATACTGCGTGCGGTCCATGTTACCCACCCTGAAAGGCCGTCCTTTGCGCAAGAACAGGTTGTCGTGAATCACGCTGTTGCGCACATTCACAGGGTTGAGTCTGATGATGTCGGCTTTTGCAAGATGCGTGGTGTCGGGTGTTCCGCCCAAATCGGCATTGTCGACCACTACGGTAACATCATTTAAAAGGTAGCGTGTGGTTGCCGAGTTTGGAATGTTGCCATTCTCAACCATTTGCATGTGAATAACACCTGGCGTGGTGACACTGTCGGCTATGTACTCCATGTATTCGGGCATGTAGTAATAATAACCCCGATTTCGTAGTTCGTTGGTGATGTCGATGCGCACTTGGTTGAGCGAGTCGAGGCAATATCGGCTTCCGGTCTTGAAATAAGTGTTAGCACGCGCACATGAGTCGATGATGTGAGTGATTGGCGTTTTGTCTTCGATATACTTAATGTCGCCTAACACATAGGGCGGGTTGACATTCACATTATAAGTGATGCTGGCCTTCTTGGGATTGTTCTTGTTATAGTTGAGTTCATAGGATGCCGATGAACTGAAGTAACCATTGTTTCGAAGCAAATTGTTGATCATGTCGACGCGTGTCTGCGGACGCACACGGCTAATGAGCACGGGTCTTGCCACAAGAATCTTGTAGAGCCATCCCTTGAACCCCTTGGCATCGGGATCCCAGTGGTTATATACCCAAAGACCGATGGGGAATGGAGTGCGGTAGTAGGGCGAGTAGAGCGGGTTATTGGGCTTGACATTGATGACATCGAAAATCTGATCTTTGACATCTGAGTTGATTTTCACACTGTCTTGCTTGTAGTTGAGTTTCTTGACGCCGGTATAGAGCACCTCGCCTTCGGCCAGTCGGCAGGTAGTTGAGCAGGCGGTGGCGGCAAGCAGCAAAGCTGTAAGCAGGATTATTGCAATATGTCGTGATGAGAACTTCATTGTTTGAGATTTCTGTTACTGATAGATTTTGGACTACCTTCTTGCACGGCATTATTATCAATGGGAATGCTGTCGTCGTCCTCTTTCTTCAACGGGATGCCAAGAATGGAGTCGTTAGGAGCATCAATGGAATCGTTCTGGTCAAGTTCTTGAACAGAAGGCAGGATTATGGCCTTTTTGGGTGCCTTGTGGAACAGTTCACGAAGTGATGAGAGTTTGCGCTTCATGACAAAACCAATGCCCGTCTTAGTGATTTGACCCTCAAGTACACTTTCCACACCCCGATGGTGGAAGAGGCGTAAATACTTGTTTCCGGTATTGTTGAGATAATATTCGAGCGATAAGTCGTTGATAAGATTGTCAGCCACCTTCTGGTCGTTGGTTTCGTGGGTGTTGATAGCACCGCCTATGATCACCTTGAATCGGTCGTTGAACAAGGTCTTCGCAAGCCTGTAAGAGTAACTGGTTTCGGTTGAAGTCTTTCCATCCTTGCTAATAGCATTAAACTCGTTGATGCCGAAGGTGAGGTCAAGTCCCAGGTTATTGAGTTTTGAAGCGGCCCATCCGTTGAGTTGTGACTGCAGGAATGCATAAAGCGCGCCATTGGCGGTGAGGTTGATGTTGGGATTGGTGTTCAGACCCGAATAAGTGTTGTAAAGCAACATGTTGATTGCAGCGTTGGAACGCTGTGACTCGCTCATGGTCTGCAGCTCGCTTTGCACGGTCATGTCGTTCTCTGAACTCATGTCGAAGGTGAGGTTCATGTTGTTGAGCGTGTTGGTGATTTTGGCGGTAACCAGGAAGTCGACCACACGCGAGGAACCGTCGTCTTGTGACACACTTGCCTTGACAAGTTGTGTGCCTGTGACATTGAGCTGCGGATTGAGGACATCGCCCGACCATATAAGCGTACTGCCACTGAGAATGTTGAAGTTCTTTTGTGAAATGACAGGAGGTGTGTACCTGACATTGCCTTCTTCAATCGTGTAAGATCCGGCCATATTATCCTTGCCGGCAAAGTCGACCGAGTATTTCAGGCGTCCGTTACCATTCATTGTCACGCGGTCTTTGCCATCGGTAGTGAGGTATGCTCCGAGTTTGGCACCTTCCTTAATATCGATGTCGAGCGTGAGGTTAGACGATGATGCGTTGGCCAGTGTCTTGAGGTCGCTCACCGTGGCGGTGGTATCGTAGGGGTTGATGAATTTGACCATGTTCTCGTCGACATCGTTGGTGGTGGGCATCACATCTTCTTGCAGTACATAGGTGAGATTAGAACTGGGGAGAACAGAAACTTTTGCCCTTATGTTGAGGTCGTTGTCATATCCTTTCACGGTGGCATCGATGTCGGCAAATCCCTTGCCGAATACTTCGGAGTAGCGCTTTTGATCGGTGCCAACGACCTGGACATTGTTGCCCGACAGTCTCAAATCCATGTTCATGGTGTTGATGTCGAGATTACCGTTCAGGTTGATAGGCTGGTTGTTCAATCCCCAAATCTTGAAGTTGTTGAACGCGACGAGTCCGTTGTTGAAAGGAATCTTCTGGTCGTCAAGCCTCAGCGAGCAACCGTAGCGAGGCAGTGCTACAACAGCCGAGTCGCCTTGGATAAAGCCGTTGATGCGTGGGCTGGAAGTAGTGCCTTTCACTTCAAGGTTAGCCTCGGCATAGCCTCGGAACGAGAGGAGTCGTCCGGGAATGAAGGGCGAAATCTTGGAGAGCGGGAAGCGGTTGAGTTTGACATTGAGGTTAAGCGGGTCGGCTGCTGTTTCGTCATTCAGCGAGCCGCTTACCTCGGCCACCTGTAAACCATCGCTTTCGATGGTGGCATTCAAGCGTGTGCTGGCGGTAGCCGGGTCGACAGCAAGGTTAGTGTTCAGTTTGAAGTTGCCTTCTTTGCGGTGATTATATACCAGGTTGTCGACCGAGATGACACCATTACCGTCCAGGTTGTGGCCGTCGAAAGCAACCTTCATATCGGCATTGACGGTGCCCTCGATGTCAGGAGTATAGGGCGATTCCTTGATCCAGTCCTCAAGTTTCATGTTGTTGATGTTGAGCAGGATGTTCTCGACATACGGGTTGTCGGTGGGTTCAGTCCGCAGTGCGAGAGAACTGTTGCCGTTGCTCAGGTTGAGGTCGGCATCAAGCATATTGGTGTTGTAGTTGAAGTTCACATAGTTGTCTTTGTTGAGCGTCCAGTCGCGGTAGCCAATAATGGGATTCTCGGGGAAGAGTCTTGCCTTGATGACCTGGTCGTCGAGGGTGGCGTTGATGCCCAGTCTGTAGCCAGTCTCGTTCTGGATGTTCTTTTGCTCAACCAGGAAGTCGACAGTAGAGCCAACAGCGCCGCCATGAATGTCGACCTGGGCGAAGTCGTCGAGTGTGCCGGGACGGTTGCCCATGTGGGCGTCGAATGTGAGGAAGCGCCCCTTTTGAGTGGCATCGAAGGTGAGCGTGTCGATGAGCGTGGTGCCGATAGAGAGTCCATGCACATCGGCATCGACAAAGATGGTGCTGTCGTTCTTGGCACGCAGCGTGATGTCGCGGAAGTCAACATCGTAGCGTTGCAGATATCGCGGAATGATACCGTTCACGCCAACCTTCATCTCCATGTTGAACTTGGGCAGTTTCGCTTGCAGTTCGTTCACATCAAGGTCGCGCTCGTCGATTTGCTTTTTGGCCTCTTTAGCCGTGTTTTCGAGCGCTGTCATGAAATTGTCAAGACTGCCGTTCTGCGATTGGAAGTAGATGTGTGTGTCTTCGTCGTCGATGCTTGCGCTCACATTTCCGTTATGTGACGACAGGGCCATGTGCGCGTTTTGCGACAAGATGTTGCCATTGCCCAAGTCCAAATTGAGGTTCTCCATGTTGATGTCGGCATCGCCCTCTTTGGTGCGGGCATTGTAGTCGACACGCATATCAATGTCGCCTGTGCCGCCCAGGGGTGTATCGGAGAGTCCAAGCGCTTTCAGGTCGAGGTTGTCCACTTTGCCTTTCACATCAAAGAGGTAGTGGTCGTTGTTAATGGTTCCGTTGGCATTGAGGTTGACACGATAGTCGGGATTGTCGGAACGCACATGGGCGTTGACATTGCCGCCGTTCATGTTGACCCGAGCGGTGATGTCGCTGTAGCGCTGCTTGTC
>JAEEVB010000088.1 GCA_016287065.1 Muribaculaceae bacterium | reverse complement strand
GCGTAATTCATGGGTGGCATAGACGGCAAAACCAAACTTGGCATACTTGTTGAAACCCTCGAGCAGTGACACGCCTAACGTGTTGCGCATGCTGAAAAGCCGTGTATTCTCATCGGTACCTCCCAAGCCCAAATAGGTGTTCTGGAAAAAGATGGTGTCCTGCAGCCCCGATTGATTTTTAAAGCGGTGCTTGTTGGTCTTGATATCCATAGTCCAGATGAAACTGGTGACGGGAATATAGGTGCGGCCCACGATGGTGTCGGTGAGCGAGTCACGGTCGTAGTGATAATAACCCACCTTATAGCGATGATTCATATAGAATTCTAGTCCCGAAAGATAGGAATGTGAAGCTGTGAGATTGGTAAGAATGTCCTTAGGATTGACCTTGGTGACACCACCCTGCACAGCTGCAGGATCGGTGATAAAGCGGTCGTCGACAATACCGCCGCTCTCCTTGTTGGTGTGATTGAAGTTGTTGAAGAAGGTCTGCAACTCATAACGGTCGCCTATGTAGGAACCGAATGCACCCCAACGGAAGTTCTTATCGGCCTGATATTCATAGGAGCCCTTGCTGTAGATGTAGTCCATAATGGCACCAATCTGCAACTTCTTGTCGACATTGCCGCTAAACACGGCCGTTGTGCGATCTTGGTTACTGTATTTGTTGCCGCCGGTGTTATAGGACAACAAAGTCATAGGGCGGCGGGTGTTATAGTAGCGCTGGGTCTTGACCGAAGGCAACCAGGTGCTGAGCGCATCGCGAAAGAAGAATTCGCTGGCTGGCTCACGGTCGAAGAAAATCTGGTCCTGCCCCTCGGCACCATAATTGCCAGTAGTGGCCCATGCCTTGCTGCGGAACGAAGGAATGGAGGTAGCATGGTAGTTCTCAAAGAGGGTGTCGATGGTCGATTCATAGCGCAACCCGAGGGGCTCGCTAAGCGACCACGCCGTTGAGGGAGCCACCTGCTGCTTAGTTTCGGCTAAAGCCGAAATCACCATAAAGACCATGCACAGGAAGAGGCAATATCTAGAGCGGTTATATCTTGTCGTTCTCATATATCGTGTTATCAGAGATTTCTTGATTACCAAGTGATACCGTTACTGTAACTGGAGTGCTTGTCGTACTTGACATCGCTCAAGATCGACGACTTGACGGCAATGTGGAAGTTATAGGACTTGTAGGGACCTACAGGCACAAAGCTGGCACTCATGACAAAGCAATGCATCTCGCGCGAAATGGAGCAGTTCATGTAGGCAATCTTGTGGAGGTCGAAGTTATAGCTTGCCGAGAGGTTGATACTCCAGTTCTTGGTGGGTCTGATTGAGCCATTGAAACTGAGGTTCTGGGTCCACTTGCCCTTATACTCCATCTTTTTATAGTCGAATGCGCCGTAGCCATAATTGAGGGAGTAGTTGACGGTAAGACTCCAGGGGCAGTCCCACTTCGCGTAGCCATCGGGCCGCATATCGGCATCATTCGCATTCTGCCGTCGCGGATTGTCGGAGTCCTGCTCATTTTCAGAACCCCGCGCAAACTTGCGATGCTCCTCAAGCGACTGGTTGTTGTCGGGTTCCTTGTTTTCCTTCTTCTTTTTGCCAAACAATTTCTTGAAGGTATCGTTATTAAACGTGTAGGAGAAGGACGTGCCGGTGCTGGCAAGGCGTCCCCAACCACCGCCGTGGAAGAGCCTGAGCTTATTGACACGGACGGGATTGCCTGCTTCATTGAGCTCATATTTATAGACGTCCCAGGTGGCACTCAGGTTGAGGTTGAAGCCACGGGTGATGCGCAGCAGGATCGATGTGTTGAGGTTGCTCCAGCGCATAGAGTCGGCAGCAAAGTTGTAGGACTGGCTCAGTGTGAGATTCTCGATAATCGACACCTTCTTGAAGCCAGTGCTGTCTTGGTCACTCCGCACCTTGGCCTCGATGTTGTTGGCCACATTGAAACTCAAGATGCCACTCCGGCCCGAGGGTGCATTGCTGAAGAGACCGTGCTGGAAATAGGAATACTTGACCTTGCGCATCTCCCCATTGGCATCAGGCTGCATATAGGTGCCATAGTATCCCCAGAACGAGGAGCTGAAATCGGGTGCAGCCGAGAAGGATATTGTGGGAGTAATGACGTGGCGAATGTTCTGAATCTTGTCGCCAAAGAACTTGAGAGGCTTATAGAAGCCATAGAGTTTCGTGTTGATGGACACACCAACCGAAAAATCGAATATATTGTAGAAACTATAGGTTGTGTCACGCACCACAGCACTGGCATTGGGGTCCCACTGCTGCTTGATTTTGCTCGTATACATACGGTCGTTGATGGTGACCGACGGCGTGATGTTGATGTACTTGAACACGTTAAAGGTGGCATTGATAGGCACTTGGTGCGAGATGCCGTTGCGCCAGTCCTTGAGCAGGTTCTTCTTGAAAAAATCGTCCTGCTTGGCTGTCAGAGAGTTCTGGAAACGACCAGTATAAGATATCTTGATTTTCTCGTACCATTTTTCTTCACCCACAGCACGCTTGCGTTTGAAGGGGGCCGTCTGCGACATGGTGACGGTGAGGTTAGGGAACGAGACGCTCAAGGTAGAGTCGGCTGTGCGCTGGGCAATGTTGGCATTGGCCGAGAAACTCCACTTCGAGTCGGGGATGCGATAGGTCATGTTCACCGTGCTGCTCTTGGTGTTCTCGGTGAAAGAGCTGCGGTAGTAGTCATCGAGGTTGTTGCGTGAATAGCCACTGGTAGCAAAATTCACACTCGCCGACAACGTGAGGTTAGGATTGGCCTTGGGGCTTTGCGAGTGAGTCCAGCCAATGCTGAAGTTGCGCATCTTGGCATAGTCGGGGTCACCCTTGTCGCCGCTCACGGTCTCGATAAAACTGGCATTGAAACTGCCACTGAACTTGTAGCGTTTGGTGTAGTTAGACTGAACCGAGACACCCCAGGAACCGCGAGTATAGATTTCGCCGGTGAGAGCGAGGTCGAAGTACTTGCTGAGGGCAAAGTAGTAGCCACCGTTGCGCAGATAGAAACCACGGTTGTAGTCCTCACCGAATGTGGGCACAAGCACACCACTCTGGTACTTCTCACTGAAGGGGAAGAAGCCGAAAGGTACGGCAATGGGCAACGGGAGGTCTTCGAGTACCATGTAGGCAGGTCCTGTAACCACGTCCTTTTTAGGTCGCACCTTGGCCTTGGTAAGCTGGAAATAAAAGTGCGGGTGTTCGTGGTCGTCGCAAGTGGTGTACTTGCCGTCCTGAATGTAGTACTCGTCATTCTCCATCTTCTTGGTGATGCCACCGGTAAGGTACCCCTCGCCCTGCTCGGTGACGATGTCGGTAATAATGCCCCTCTTGCTCTTGAAGTTGTAGGTCATCATCTTCGACTCATACTTGCCGCTCTCGTCTTGAAACACAGGTTTTCCCTGAAGTTCTCCCACAGAGTCGGGCACGCCCACTGCCACCACCTCGTGCTTCTCCATATCCATGGTGAGACTGGTTGCCGAGAGATTGATGCGGTCGTATTTGATATCGCTCTCTCCAAACATGCGAGTGATGTTCCTGCCATACATCACCACCGAGTCCTTGGCCGCAAACTGCACCTCATAGTCGAGATCGAGCTTCTGTTTCTTGAAGCGGGAGGTATCGGTAGGCAGGGGCGCAACACGAGCGGTCGTGTCGACAGGAATGCTGTCTGACGGCACATGGCGGTCGGCCACCTGCGGTGCAGGCAAGGTGAAACTGCTGAGCAACTGAATGGCTGCCAGCAGCAAGAGAAACAATATGTGCAACCTAGTACGTTTCAACAACGACACATTTATGCAAAATACGGTGCAAAATTAGTGATTTTGACGCTATCTTGCATACGTTTCGCGTTAATTAATGTGGTGATTCAGGTTTAAGAGTCACCTATTATGATAATAATTGTGAAAGTAAGAGCAAAATAGCGGCCACAAGGGGGGAGAACAATGCGTTCAAGACGCATCAATGCCCCATAGTGATATTATCAGGGCTCGCCAAAGATGGCCGCCATCTGATTAAAGCGGTCGAGGCTCTCCTGGCCAAAGCGAAACATTTGCTGTCGCACACGCTCCATCGTCTTGGGAGGATCTCCCAAATGATTCTTGCTGAAGAACTTGTCGGCATAACATACCAATTTTTCCTCAAGGCTGAGCGGAAGCATATCGCGGTGTGGCAGAGGCAGTTGTTGCGATACGATATCGTTCAGGGAAAGGCCTGCGCCAGTGTGTCTCTCACACACCAATGCATGGCGAAACAGGCCAAGGTGGTCGAGCATCTGGCGCCCCATGATGCCATGGCAAATGTAGGGTTCGGTGCCTGTGCAATAGATGCCTGGCGCATTGACCTTGATGACGCCTATGTCGTGCAGCATGGCGGCTTCGAGCACAAAGTCGGCATCAACGGGAGTACCTGCCGCAATGAGGCGGTCACACAATTCACCTGCCAACTGCGCCACCTGCCGGCTATGGACGACGAGCACCTCATAGAGAGGCAACTGAGAGTCATAGAAACGATTAATGATTGCCTGATAATCGACCACTGGAATAATGAATATAATAGATTTTATTTTAAAACTTAGGGGCGAAAGTGTGAATTTCGCCCCTGGAAGTCAATAGGTATATCTGAATTAGATTTCAATGATTCTAGTCCATCCATAGGGATCCTCGATTTCACCCATCTGGATGCCACGCAAGTTGTTGTAGAGCTTAGTGGTGATGGGGCCAGGATTGCCATCCTTAGAAATCACATAGGTGTGATTTGCGCCTTCGTCGAAGATCTCGGCAATGGGCGTTGCTACTGCTGCAGTTCCGCACTCAGCAGCCTCATCGACCTCGGCAAGTTCCTCAACAGGAATAGGACGGCACTCAACGTTCAAGCCCATATCTTTTGCCAGCTGCTGGAGGCTCTTGTTGGTGATTGAGGGCAGAATGGAGCCACTCTTAGGAGTAATATAGGAGTTACCTTTGATTGCAAAGAAGTTAGCAGGTCCGCACTCATCGAGATACTTCTTCTCTTTAGGATCGAGGAAGAGAGCTGCCGAGTAGCCGTTGGCCTTTGCCTTGGCTGTAGCACCCATGCCGCAAGCATAGTTGCCACCCACTTTCCACTTGCCGGTGCCCAGAGGAGCAGCACGGTCAAACTCGCGATAGATAGCGACCTTGGTGGGTCTGAAGCCTTCTTTGAAGTAAGGTCCTACTGGAGTAGCAAAGATGATGAACAGATACTCATTGGCGGGATTCACACCCACGCGAGGGCTGATACCGATCTCGAGCGGACGCAGATACAGTGAGCTGCCGCTACCATAAGGCGGAATGAAGCGCTTGTTGAGTTGCACACACTTTTCAGCCATCTGAACAAAGAGTTCGGTGGGAATGGGTTCCATCTTGATACCCATAGCGCTGTCTTGCATGCGCTTGGCATTCTCTTCGATGCGGAACAGGCGCACTTTGCCGTCCTTGCCCATAAAGGCCTTCTGACCTTCGAAGATTTCCTGACCATAGTGCAGGCAGCTTGCAGCCATGTGCAGAGTGACAGTTTCGTCGGTGCAAACTTCAATTTCGCCCCACTTTCCATCTTTGAAAGTGCAACGCACGTTGTAGTCGGTTTTCACATAACCAAAGGGCAGATTTGCCCAATCCATGTTTTCAAGATTACTCATAGTTTTAAAGTTGTTTTATAGTTTATGTGTATATTAGTTTAATGAATACATGCTGTTTTACAAGGCCACCTTCTGAGTGATGTTTCCAATTTTCACAATATAGATACCGCGAGCATTGATTTTGAGCTCAGAGATGCCCGGATTCAGGGTTGCCTGCGACACAAGCTGACCCAGAATGGTGAAGACCTTGACCTGAATGCGGCGCTGGGTGCGAATGGTTATGACTCCATTGTTGCCATAGATTTCGACACCATCGGTTGCATTTGGATCGGTGAGACTGCGGCCAGTAATCTTGTGCGTGCTTTCTCGCCATTGCAACTGAGCAACGGCTTCATGACTGATAGCCAAAGCTATAAGCATTGTCACGATGATTAAAAGTCGCTTCATCACATAAAAATCTTCACTCTAACTAACAAAGGTACGCATTAATTTAGAATAATGGACAACAAAATGATTTTTTTCTCATAAAAAACTACGTTCAACGAAGAATCAGATTAATGAGTGCCGTGACGTCTGACACGTTGATTTGTCCATTACCGTCAATATCGGCGTTGACAGTGTCGGTTGGGATGACTCTCAGAATCATGTTGACCAGTGTGGTCACATCGGTCACATTCACCTTGCCGTCGCCATTCACATCGCCCAATACGCGAGCCGAGAGAAGAATCTCATTGTAAGCGCCTGTGGCATTGTTCTGAACGGTTACAAACTGTGGTTGGTCAAACTTCATATGCATAGGCTGGGCCTGAGAAATGGAGGTTCCTGTCTTGGAGTAGACTGGACGCAATTTATAGGTGCCTTTAGCTAATGAAGTGGGCATCGTGAAGTCGAAAGTCCAATTATAGACATAGTTGTATCGCATAGGTGACACATTGCCACGGGAATACTGGACGTTGATCAAATTATCATTCTGGTCATAGAGACCTAATCCCACATAAGCAGCCACATCGTTATGCGTAGAGCCTTGAACACCAAAACGAGTAAAATCGAAGGTGACCGTATTGCCACGTTTTGTATATGACGACTGAGGTTTAACACTCTCAATGTACCCCCAAAATGCCTCGGCACCACCTACATTGCGGCGTAGGCCGGTTATCATATACTGGCTTTTGTTGTAACCACCTGCATATCCACCGTCGCCCTGGGTGTTGGGATTAAGGGCTGTAGACAGAAAATATCCGTCGGAGCCGTTGTTCCATCCCCAGTTCACATGAAAGTAGCCTGTGGTTTTGCAGCCATCGATAACGAAGGCATGTCCGCCACCACCAGGAACGGTTCCTGAATAGTAGACAGGGCGACCATTCAGCAGTTCGTTGTAAATCAACTTATCCCACTCGCTATTGCTAGAATAGAAATCGCGCTTGACGCACAAGGCAATCTTGTCATAATTGAAATAGGTAATCATGGCATAGTGAGCGTCGTCAGACGATGCTGTGCTGTTGTTTGAGCGATACGTCATTTTGCTTGCATAGCCCGCATCCCTCACAAGTTGGGCCGCTGCCGTCTTTTGGGTGCTGCTTGCCGAACTGGTATAGGTTCCAAGCATATTGTTCCACTGATAGGTGGAATTGGCAAAATTGGCACTCAGGTAAATCGAGTCACCGGAATCGTTAATGCGTGTCTTGTAGCTGATAGAACCTTGACCTTTGGTGGGATACTTGTGGTAGAACATGATTTGCGACAAAGCTACAGCCACACATCCTGCCACGCAATGATAGGAACCGCTGTAGGTAGGACACAGGTCATTGAAAGGCGACCGCTGAGTCCAATGAATGCTGGGCATGATGGGATTGATGTTGTTGGGCAGAGTGGTCAAGCGGGGTGAACGAGAGAGCGAAGGATATGACTGCAAAGCCTCTATTTCTTTCACATACTCGTTGAGCCACCACTCGAAGTTGCACGGGATGTCGTCGTAGTTGAACGTGCCGCTGTCGGAGTAGCCCAGGATGGCAGGCGTGCGGTCGTCACCCGAAACTATCACATAGCCGCCATTGATGCCGCGGTTGAAGATGTAGCAGGCATTCATCTGCTTGCTGGTCTTGGCCACATAGCTCAAGGTGAGAGTCTGTGGTGCTACAGCAGTGGTACCTGGCGAGAATTGCGGAGTGCCCATGAATTGCTGGGCAAGGGCTTTTGCCTGGTTAACATTGACCGGAGCTGCCGAAGCAACCAAGACACCTAGGCATGCCAATGTCACGATCACAGATTTCTGAATTGTTTTCATAATAGAGGTATTTATTACAGTTTTACAAATTAGCTAAGCATTGAATATCGTACCGATGCACTCGTTTTGCAAATATAATGAATATTTTGAACATTACAAAGGCCAACTCTTGATTCTTGCTGTTATTTGAGCATATCGGGAAGCGACACAAACTGGTAGCCCCGCTTTGTGAGCGTTGTGATGATATCAGACAGGCGATTGTAGAACTTCTCGGTGCGGCGGGGATCGGTACCAAAGTGAATCATGAGCAGGTGACCATTGAGGCTGTGTTCCTTTTCATATTTCATTATGCGGTCATAGAGCCAGGCATTGGAGCGGTATTTTGCACCACTTTCCTGCTCTATGCCAGGATAAGTGTAGTCTTCGTTGCTGGCTGTACCGGGAGTGTAGTTCACAATTTGCAGGCCCAACTCGCGTGCCCACGAGGCATGGTGGCGGTTATACCACTCATAGGGCGGGATGAAATAGGGAGCCGACTGTGGAGTGATGCCAAATGGAGCCATGGTAGCATAGGCATGCTTGAGGTCGTCGACAAACTCCTGCTTCTCAACAAGGCACGAATCGCGGTTTTCCCATGGAGCATAGAGCAGATGCCCATAACTGTGAGTGCCCACATAGTGACCATCGGCAATGAGGGTGCGCACCAAATCAGGAAAATGCTCAAAGAAGTAGCCTGTGAAGAAGAAAGCACCTTTCACATGATGCTTCTTCAGTATGGAAATGATGGTTTTAGCACCATCGGCATGATCATGGTCAGTGAACACGAGACAGATCCGCTTTTGAGTAGGATCGGCCTGCTGAATACCACCATAGCTGTAGACAGGGGCACCCGATTGTGTGCCAGCCTGTTCACGGCCTTGAGCTTCGTAGGTGGCAAGCGGGAAAACAAGAGCGGCTGTGCCGTCGAGGGTTGGCTCGTTGGTGCTGTAGTCGTGCGTATTGTCGTGATAGACAACATCACCGGGCTGCACATCAAGATAGGCATTGCTCTCAAGGTGTGGCATATCATCTGTAATATTCACACCTTTAAGACTATTAAATATAGTAGCATAAACTGGGCCGTCAACCAGTCCGCCTGTAGGAAATCCCACCTTTTCAAACACCCAGTTGCTATGGGTAGCGTGCGGATAGGTGCCT
>JAEEVB010000087.1 GCA_016287065.1 Muribaculaceae bacterium | reverse complement strand
GTGCGGGGATAAAGTAGATGCCCGGTTCGTCGGTCACTACGAAGCCCTCTTGCAGGCGACGGCCCATGCGCAGGGCATTGGTGCCAAACTGTTCCAGGTTGGGACGCGTCTCTTCGTCAAAGCCCACGTAAATCTGGCCCAGACCTTCCATATCGTGCACATCCATGCCCATCATGTGACCCAATCCGTGAGGCAGGAACATGGCGTGAGCACCGGCTGCCACAGCCTCGTCGACATCGCCCTTCATCAGGCCCAGTTCCTTGAGGCGTTCGGTCATGAGGCGGCACACGCTCATGTGCACATCAAAGTATTTCACACCAGGCTTCGATATTTCGAGGGCGTGGTCGTGGCAAGCCTCCACGATGCTGTAGATGTCGAGCTGACGCTGAGTGAACTTGCCGTTGATGGGGAAGGTGCGGGTGTTGTCGCTGCAGTAGTTGCTGAGGGTCTCGGCACCGCAGTCGCACAGCACCAGACGGCCATCCTCAAGCACTGCCGGCGAGGGGTTGCCGTGCATGATCTCGCCATGCTGCGAGAAGATGACGGGGAAACTCACCATGGCCCCATAGGAGCGGGCAATGCCTTCGATCTGACCTGCCACATATTGCTCGGTAACGCCCGGCTTGGCAAGGCGCATGGCGGTGGTGTGCATCTGGTAGCCGATGGCGGCGGCATGTTCCATCTCGACAATTTCTTCGGCGGTCTTCACCGAGCGCATCTGCACCACAGCACCAATCAGTTCGAGCGATGCAAGCGTCTTTTGCTGTGAGGGATGGATGCCCAGCAGGTCCATGATTTGAATCTTGGTGTCGAAGCGGTAGGGCGGCAGGAAGTGGATGCGACGGAGTTTGCGCTTGGCATCATCGCACAGTTCCTTGAGTTTTGCCATGGGAGCGGTGTTTGCCACGCCCACACTGGCTGCCATATTGGCCACACTGTCGACCGAGCCATACCACACGATGTCCTCAATGTCGATATCATCACCAATGAGATACTCCTTGTCCTTGTCGATGTCGATGACACCCACCAAGCCGTCGCGGTTCAAACCGAAGTAGTAAAGGAATGAGGAGTCCTGACGGAAAGGTGCATAGCCATTATTGGGATAATTACACGGCGACTCGTTGTTGCCAAAGAGCAGAATCACGCCACTTTTCACCAGCCGCTTGAGTTCGGCACGGCGATTCACATAAGTTTCTTTGCTAAACATAGTTTTTCAGTATTTTCTTTAGTTTGCACAAAAATAACCATTTTTTTGGTAATAGCATAACACTTGTGGAACAAAATCGCTTAACTTTGCATCAAGAAAGCATTTTCAACCTATGTCAAATCCCTTCACGACCGCTTTGCTACGCTGGTACAGGAATCATGGCCGCGACTTGCCGTGGCGGCACACCAGCGACCCTTATCCCATTTGGCTCAGCGAGGTGATACTGCAGCAGACGCGCATTGCCCAGGGCCTGGCCTACTGGGAGCGGTTCATGGAGCAGTTCCCCACGGTAGAGACTCTCGCTGCAGCCAGTGAAGATGAGGTGCTGCGCCAGTGGCAAGGGTTGGGCTACTATAGCCGCGCCCGCAACCTGCATGCCGCTGCCAAGCAGATTGTGGCGATGGGTGGGTTTCCCAAAAAATATGAGGAAATACGCCAGTTGAAAGGGGTGGGTGACTACACGGCGGCCGCTATAGCCTCGTTTGCCTTCGGGCTGCCTCATGCTGCCATCGATGGCAATGCCTATCGGGTGCTGGCACGCTACTACGGGATTGAAACACCCATCAACACCACTACTGCCAAGAAAGAGTTTGCTGCTGTGGCGCAGCAATTGTTGCCCGCCCGCCAGGCTGCCGACTTCAACCAGGCGATGATGGACTTTGGCGCTACACTGTGCACGCCCACGTCGCCAAAATGCCCCGAGTGCCCGCTAGCCGAAGGCTGCGAGGCCTTGCACTCTCACCGCACCGATGTGCTGCCAGTGAAGCAAAAAACCGTGAAAATGGCCACCCGGCATTTCACTTTCGTCTATGTGCGCTGCCAGGGCGAGATTGCCATCATGCGCCGACCGGCTGGCGACATCTGGCAAGGGTTGTGGCAACCGCTACTCATCGAGGGCGATGTAAATGGCGAAAAGGTATGGCATGAGTTGGAGGAGAAAGGGCAATTCACTCTGCTGGCAAAGAACGTGAAGCATGTGCTCACGCACCGCATCATCTATGCCGACTTCTTCCTGCTTGAAGTCGCGGTCAAACCCTCGCTGCCGCAGGGTTACGTTTGGACTACTGAAACCGACCTCTGCCGCTATGCCTTGCCCCGCCTCGTAGAGCGTCTGCTCGAGCATCTCCCGTCATCTACAATGCCGGCTGGGGCGCAGCGTTAAAGCCACTGAACGAGTAAACAAGAGATAAGATGGGTTAAATCTTAATATCAAGTATTAAAGATAATAAATAATGATGAATATATAAATAAATAGTTATGGATATATGGTTTTATTTTGTAAATTTGCAATTTAAGATTGCACTCTAGGGTGTTCTGAAAGCAGAAATTAATAATCACAAAATGAAAATAAAGAGCATAATGATTGTGGCAGCTATGGCGATTCCAGCCATGGCGGGTGCTCAGCCCATGGTTGCCACCACCGGCGCTCAGGGCTATCTGGAGCGCGGCAAGTTGATGTATGAGAGTAAAAACTATGTGGGTGCCATCGACCAGCTCACTCATGTCCAGACCATGCAGGCGAGCGATGAAATGCTGGAGCAGGCCGACTACTACTTGGCGCTGAGCCGCTTTGAGCGCGACGAGAAAGGTAGCCTGGAAGCACTGCAGCAGTTCATGGAGAAGTATCCGTCGTCGCTGTTGAATGAGGATGTGCTGATGCGCATAGGCAACTATCATTTTTATCACGGCGACTTTGGCGATGCGCTGGTGGCCTACACCCGCATTCGCGACCATGCGCTGAACGATGACAGCAACGAGGACGTGCTCTACCGTATGGCCTACAGCAACCTGCAACTGGGGTACTACGACGATGCTGCCAAGCTTTACAATTCTCTTACCGACACCCGTCGCTATGGTAATGCAACACTGTTCTATAATGCCTACATCGACTATGCCAACAAGCGCTATGATGCGGCTTTGAACAAGTTTACACAAATCGACCGCACAGGCGACCTGGGCTATCAGGCACAATACTATGAGTGCCAGATTCTCTACGGCAAGCGTGAGTATGACAGTGTGCTTGAACTGGGCCATTCACTGCTCGAAGATGATGCTAACGACTACTTTATACCCGAAATCAACCGTCTGGTGGGCGAGAGCTACTATCACAAGGGTAACGAACAGAAGGCCCGCCAGTACCTGAACACCTATGTGCAGACCACACAAGACCCCATTGTGCGCTCGGCCGCCTATGCCCTGGGTACGATGGATTACCGTGCCGGTGACTATGAGAGTGCCGCCGCCAATATGGCCAAGGTGACCAGCGATGAGGACGCTATGGGCCAGAGTGCCTATCTCTATCTGGGCCAGGCCAAACGCAAACTGGGCGATAATGCCATGGCACTGAGGGCCTTTGAGCAGGCTGCCTCGATGGATCATGACCCGGCTGCGAAGGAGACGGCCTTCTTCAACTATGCTGTGAGCAAGAGCGAGGGCAGTGCCGATCCATTCGGCAAATCGATTGACCTGTTTGAGGACTTCCTGAACAAGTATCCCAACTCGAAGAATGCCTCGCAAGTGGAGGGTTATCTGGTGGATGCCTACATGAACACTGGCGACTATGCCAAGGCGCTCAACAGCATTTCGCACATCAAGAAACCCTCGAAAAATGTGCTCCGTGCCAAGCAGTGCGTGCTCTATAACATGGGCAGCAAGGCGCTGGCCGACGGTGACAATGCCACCGCTGCCAACTACCTGCAACAGGCTATCGACGTGGGCAACTATGACAAGAAAATCCTGAACGAGAGCCGCCTGTGGCTTGCTGAGGCACTCTATCGCCAAGGTAAATATAAACAGGCTGCTGCTCAGCAAAAGAGCTATGTGGCTGCGGCCTCGAAGAGCGACCCCAACTATGCCATCGCCAACTATAACCTGGGCTACACACTGTTCCAGCAAAAGCAGTACAGCGAGGCCCGTGCCGCTTTCCAGAAGGCTGTTGATGGCAAACTCAAGGACGAAGCGCTGCTCAGCGATGCCTATAACCGCATTGGCGACACTTATTATTATGCCAATCAGATTGCCAAGGCCGAGGAAAGCTACTCGCTGGCCATCAGCAAGAACAAGGGCAGTGCCGACTATGCCATGTATCAGAAGGCGATGATGGCCGGTTTGAGCGGTGACCATCAGGCCAAGGCCAATCGCATGGACGAGATGTTGAAGGCTTATCCCAACTCGTCGCTCGTGCCCTCGGCACTCTACGAGAAAGGTGTGGCGCTGGAGCATGCCGGCAAGAACAAGGAGGCGGTGAATGTGTTTAACAAACTCATCACCACCTATCCCGGCAAGGAAGAGGCCCGCAAAGGTTTGCTGCAACTGGCACTGGTGCAGAACAACCTCAACAACCAGAGTGCCGCCATCGAGGCCTATAAGAAGGTCATCAAGCAGGCTCCTACGAGCGAGGAAGCTAAGATTGCCGCTGAGGATCTCAAGAGCATCTATGCCGACCGTGGCGAACTCAACGACTTTGCCAAGTTCCTGAAGTCCGTGCCCAATGCACCACAACTCAATGTGAGCGATGTGGACCGCCTCACCTTCGAAGCCGCCGAGAAGGCAGCCGTTGCTGGCAAGCCCAGCATCACCAAGATGGAGGACTACCTGGCGAAGTATCCCAGTGGAGCCTATCGTGCCCAGGCACTCTACTACGTGGGCCGCTATGCTTATGAGAAGGGTGACCTCAATAATGCCATCATCGACCTGGATGCAGCGCTGGCTATAGCACCCGATGCCTCGTTTGCCGAAGATGCACTCGCCATGAAGAGTGATATCTTGAACCGTCAGGGCAAGACTCAAGAAGCCATTGAGACCTATAAGCAGATTGTAGATAAATCGTCGAGCGACGACAACAAGGTGCTGGCTCAGCTGGGCATTTTGCGCTCGTCGATGAAACTCGAGAAGTGGAAAGACGTGATTGCCACTGCCGACGCACTGCTCAAGAATCACACCCTCAGCGCTGCCGAGCAAGGAGAAGTGAAACTCGCGCGTGCCATAGCCTTGGCACACCAAGGTAAGACAAGTGCAGCCGAGACCGACCTCAAGGCACTGGCCAAAGACCCCAACACCAAGACCGGTGCTCAGGCCACCTACGAACTCGCTAAGTTGCAATATGAGGCAGGCAGCTACAATACTGCCGAGAAGACCATCAATAACTTCTTCAAGTCGAAGTCGCAGCAGACTTACTGGATTGGCAAGTGCTACATCTTGCTCGCCGACCTCTACCACAAGCAAGGCAAGACAGCCGAGGCCCGAGAGTATATCGAGAGCCTCAAGGCCAACTATCCCGGCAACGAGCAGGATATCAAGGACGACATCAACAGCCGCCTGAACAAGTGGGGCGCCAAGAACCAGCCTGCCGAGAAAGCCGGCAAGAATGCCTCGAACAACAAGAACAACAATTCGAGTGCCGACAACAAATCGGGCAAGTCGAAGAAGAGTAACAAGAAGAATTAAAAATAGCTAACAAGATAACAGAATCACGATGATGAAAAAGATATTTGTTTGCTTAGGCACGGTTTCACTCATGGCTCTGGCCAGTCATGCCCAGGAACTGAACAAGGAAATCACGCTCGAGAAGGACTTTGTGCCTGTAGAGAAGAAAGCCACCAAGAAGAATGCGCTGCCCGTGGTCATCGAGCCCACCAAGAACGCTACCCCCACCAAGTTGACCTACAGCGACTGGGCGCAACCCACAGCTGTGGCGACCAGCATTCCCACCATGTTGCCCTATGGTTACCGCACATCGCACATTTTCAGCGACAAGCGCGGCTACTTCGACTTTGGGGTGGGCACGCAACTCAATATAGCTGGTAGCGCAGGCTATCGGCTGATCGACAAGCCCGAAACCCAGCTGGGCGTGTGGCTGCAGCACACCAGCACCTGGAGCGGCAAGAACACGACCACCCTCATCCCCGATGGCGAGAAGCTGAAACAGAAGTATAACGACAATGTGGTGGGCCTTGACTTCACCCATCAGTTCAGCAAGGGCTTGCTCGATGCCGGTGCCACCGTGCACTTCGACAAGTTCAACTACTATGGTGGTTTGAACCGCGTGTGGAATTCCAAACAGGATATTGACGGGTTTGTTCCTATAGATAATAGCTATAACTGGGACGATGAAAAGCAGTCGTTCCTCGACATTGCCCTGCGTGGCAAGTGGCAGAGCCGCATCAACATTGCCGACCGCGACTTCGACTACTATGTGGGCATGCGTTTCAACCATGCCGGCTATAGCAAGAGTTTCACAACAGGCTACGACGGTGCCAAAGAGAATCATATCACAGCCAATGTGGGGGCCGCCTACCAGTTGAGCGGCGTGGCAGGCCTTGGTGCCGATGTGGCTGTCGACTACCTCAACCGCAAGTATAAATCGGAGTGGAACGACCGCGTGGCCGACGACATGACGATGATCACCCTGCACCCCTACTACAGCTATGTGGGCGAGCGTGCCAGCGCATCGCTGGGTGTGAACCTGAACTTCTCGTTCAACGATGGTGCCGCCATTCGTGTGGCGCCGAATGTGAAAATCGACTATAAGTTTGTGGATGGTGCCGCACTCTATGCCGTGGCGCAGGGCGGCAAGCGCCTCAACACGCTCTCGAGTATGGCTGCCGTGAATCGCTACAGCGATCCGCTGGGTGGCTATGGCAACACCTTTGTGCCCATCGATGCCGAGGCTGGTTTCAAGATTGGCCCCTTCCGTGGTTTCAGCCTCAAGCTCTATGGTGGCTACGGCATCTTCAAGAACGACCAGCTCGTAGCCTTGCCCAACTATTTGCTTGGTTCCTACTCCGACAACCTGATGTATCGCAATTCAATCTATTATCACAATCCCCACATCACGCTGAGTGAAAATCAGTTTTTTGCTCCGGTATATTACAAGGGCCATAATACGCGAGGCATGAAATTCGGCGCCGAACTCAATTATAAGTATCGCTCGCTGGCCGAGCTCGACGTCAAGGCTGTCTTTGCCCCGCAGAGCAAGGACCTCGACGGCAAGTACATCAAGGGCTACACCCTGGGACTTGACCGAGCCAAGACGGTGGTGAATGTCGACCTCAAGGTGAATCCGCTGCGCGCCCTCACTCTGAATGTGGGCTTTGATTATCGTGGAGGCCGCTACAACATCAACGACTACTACATGGAATATTCTTTTATTGAATGGCATGACGATGGTAGTCAAATTGATAACCGCCAGCGGTTTGCATCAGTGGGCATCTTCGACCTGGCCGATGTGTTCAACCTGCGTGCCGGCGCCAGCTACCGCTTCGACAAGACCCTCACACTCTGGGTTCAGGCCTCTAACTTGCTCAACAAGCAGTGGGATGTGACCATGGGCATGGGAGCACAGAAACTGGGCTTCATGGGCGGCCTGCAATTGGTGTTTTAATGCAAAATGACTGCCACTTTTGGTAGTATTGATGACCTGTAGTTGTAACTAACTGAAAAACAGTTAAATACATAACTAAACAAAATCCATCGCCAAGAAAAAATGGCGGTGGATTTTGTCATTCAATTGAAAATTACTATCTTTGCGTGCTTATTTAGCAAACTTTTAACTGAAACAATAAAAAACAAATAAATAATTACTAATGGCAGCACTAGAAAAAATTAGAAAAAGAGCTGTGATTTTGACCATTGTGATTGGTGCGGGCTTGCTCGCCTTCATTCTTGAAGAGGCCGTGCGCGCATCAAGTTCATTCTTTAATGACACTACCGCAGCGAAAGTGGGAGACGAGAAAATTGAAGTACAGGAATTCCAGAGTCGTCTCACCGATCTTAACCAAGCAAATCAAAACAACCCCGACAAGCAGGATCCTGCCGTTCAGCAGCAGCAACTGTTGCAACAAATGGTGTTCGAGAAAATTCTCAACAAGGAATATGAGAAGGCCGGCATCAGCGTGAGCAACGAGGAAATGATGCGTCTGCTCGACCAGAATCAGGAGGCTCTCCAGATTACTCAGGAAGTGGCTCAGCAGCTCAAGGGAAGGCAAAACATCCAGTCGCCTTCGCAGCTCGACAAGCTCATCCAGAGCCAGCCCGACTTCTATGTACAGATTCTGAAGCCCTGGAACGACCTGAAGAAGCGCATCTATGACAACCGTTGTGGTCAGAAGCTCGCCTTCCTGCTCCAGAACTCCATTCAGCCTAACGACATCGACCGTCTCGCCATGCAGGAAGAGGCCAAGGATGTGCTCACTGTGGAGTATGCCAAGAAGGAAATCGCTTCGCTCGACGACGCCAAGTTCAAACCTACCGAGGCCGAAATCAAGGCTGTTTATGACAAGTACAAAGAATTGTACTTCAAGCTTGACGATCCCATGCGTTCTATCGAGTATATTGCCGTGAACCTCGATCCCAGCGCTGCCGACATTGCCAAGGGCAAGCAGGTGGTGAGCCGTGCCTATGCACTGGTGCAAGGTCCTAAGGGTCTTGACTCGCTGCGCACAGTGAGCGAGTTTGGCAACGTGCAGACCGTAGCTGTTCCCGTATCGGATGCCAAGAAGATGGGCCAGCAGGCAAAGGACAGCACACTGGCTGGTTTTATCACCAGTGGTGCCGTGGGTTCAGTACATATGACTAATGTCGACAACAGTTACACCTTATTTAAAATAAAAGACCGTCAGGTGATGGCCGACACCATCAAGTACATGGCCGTGGCTGTCGAAGGCAACAAGCAGCTCCAAGACTCAGTGCTTGCCATGCTCAATGCAGGCAAGGACGTGAGCAAGGTGAAGGGCGTGCAGGTGGCTCCCGAAGAGCAGACCATTCAGCTCCAGAATGCCGGTCTTCCCGATTCAATCAAGAACAAGTTCACTGCTAACGCCGAGGCTGGTTACTTCAAGTTCAATGGCGACGCCAAGCAGGCGCTTCTCGTGAAGGTGACCAAGAGCACTTCTCAGACGTTCACCACTATGGGCACTTCG
>JAEEVB010000086.1 GCA_016287065.1 Muribaculaceae bacterium | reverse complement strand
GATGCTGTGCGCAAGTCGCCCGACTGCGTGCTGCTGCTTGACGAAATCGAGAAAGCACACTCCGACATTTTCAACATCCTGCTCCAGGTCATGGACTACGGCGTTCTCACCGACAACAAAGGACGTAAAGCCTTCTTCCGCAATGTGGTACTCATCATGACGAGCAATGCAGGCGCACAGTTTGCCGCACAAGCATCGGTAGGTTTCGCCTCTACCGTTACCACCGGCAGCGCCATGCTCAAGCAGGTAAAGAAAACCTTCAAGCCTGAGTTCATCAACCGCCTCTCGGGCATCGTGGTGTTCAACGACATGGACCGTGACATGGCAAGCCTCATTCTCGACAAGAAGCTTCGTGAACTCTCCTCCATGCTCAAGGCCAAGAAAGTGACCATGAAACTCTCGAAGGAGGCTCACGAGCACCTGCTCCAACAAGGCTTCTCCAAGGAGTTCGGTGCCCGCGAGATGGACCGCGTCATCCTGCAGCAGCTCAAGACTTTGCTCATGCGCGAGATCCTCTTCGGCCGACTCAAGGACGGCGGCAAGGCCAATGTGAAACTCAAAGACGACAAACTCTACCTCGCATGATTTTCAGGCTCGACGAAAGGCTTGTTTTTCCGGACCCTCACCTTGGTGAACCCTACGGACTTTTGGCGGTTGGCGGTGACTTGAGTCCCGAACGCCTCCTTCTCGCTTACAGTCAAGGCATCTTCCCCTGGTACGACTTCAGGCAAAATCGGGAGATTCAATGGTATTGTCCACAAGATCGTTTTGTCATCTTCCCGAGCGAGATTCACATCTCCCACTCCATGCGCACCTTCATCAACAAGGGTTCTCACGAAGTTACCTCAAACCATGCATTCAACCAAGTGATAGAGCACTGCAGCGAGTTGCGCATCGATGAATGGGGAGCATGGCTTGGGCCGCAAATGGTGGAGGCATACAAACTGATGCGCCGATTAGGCTATGCCACAAGCGTGGAAGTGTGGGACAGCAAGAGATTCCTGGTGGGCGGACTCTACGGCATCACCCTGAAACGATGCTTCTTCGGTGAGAGCATGTTCTCGCTCGAGCCAAATACCTCAAAATTGGCGCTCATCGCACTTGCCCACACCATGCAAAAGAATGGCGGCAAACTCATCGACTGCCAATTCGAGACCCCGCACCTGCGCTCCATGGGCGGCCGCCACATCTCCTACGATGAATATATGACTATTCTCAATACCTGAAATATAACATATTCATCCCGCATTTATTCATAGGTTTTAATGCCATAAACCCAATCATCCACGTAATCGTTTGCATAACAATTGGTTATTTTTTTATGCAGTTGTAATATTCATTTTTATATTTAATAATGTATCTTTGCTACAACAAAAACTAATTCTAATAGCAGCATATATCTATTTTTTATAACTACATACTTAAAATTCAACACTTTATGAAAAAATCATTAGCTCTTTTCTGTCTATTGGCAGCCACACTGTTTGGCTTCCAGGCAAACGCTGAACTGTGGCTCATTGGTGCCATCTCTCCCGCAGGCTGGTCAACCAACGATGGCGCTCAGTTCTCAACCACTGATTCAGTCAACTACACCCTCGACCTTGATGTCACCAATACTGGTAATCAGTACTATAGCCTGACTACTAAGTTGTCGACCACTGCCAATGACTGGGATGGCATTAAGCCTTATCGCTTCGGCGGTAATATGGAAGTTGCTCTTGACACCGAGACTGAACTCGTAGCTGGTACCGACCAAAGTCCTTACACCAATTTTAGTAAAGCTGGTGTTTACACCTTCACCTTCAACATCGAGACCAAAAAAATCAAGGTGGTCTTCAAGGAAGATGTTGTGATGCCCACTTTCAACGGAACCATCTACATCGACAAGGCTTCAATTGGCAACATCTGGGCATGGGACAATGGTGGTAATTACTTCAATGCATGGCCCGGCAAGGAGATCTCTACTCTCGAGACAGCAACCGTGAACGGCACCGAATATTACTCGTTCACCTACAGCCACAATGAATCTTACCCCGGCCTCATCTTCAAAGAAGGAAGTGATGGTCCTCAGACTTCTAACCTCGTTCCCGAAGATGGCAAGGTTTACTTCTACACTGGCGGCACAAATGTTACTATCACTGACCCCAACGAACCTGCAACCACTCCCGACCTCTATCTCTTTGGTCCCGCTGCTCAAGGATGGGATCCCACCAAGGGCGACATCATGACCTACGACGAGACCAGTCAAACTTACTCTATCACTATTAAGCCCAAGGCTCCCACTTCGTTCAGCTTCACAACCAAGCTGGCCGAGAACGAGAACGACTGGAATGCTATTGCCACTTACCGCTATGGCGCTGATACCGATGGCAACGACTTCGTGTTCAACGAGAACTATCTCGACAGCACACTCACGCTCATCCAGACCGACCAACCCGGACATGCCTTCGCTGTTCCCGCTGGAGAGTATACACTCACTGTTGACCTCAACAACAAGACTCTCGTTATTGCCGGCACTATTACTCCCGTTGAGCCCGAAGAGACCAAGGTCTACATCCTGGGCAATGTAGCTGGCGAATGGAATCCTGCTGTTGGTCAGGAAATGACTACCGAAGACGGTGTAAACTTTACTGCTACTCTCAACGCTATCGACAATGGTGACGGCAATGCTTACTTCGCCTTCACCAACAAACTCGGTACTTGGGACGAAATCGCTGCTTACCGCTTTGGCGCTGTAAGCGAAAACGACTACTGGGTAACTGCCGAGAACATCAGCGACACAATCAACCTGGTTTACGGCGGTCAAACTATCCGCATTCCCGCTGGTGAATACACACTCAATTTGAACTTGCAAAGCATGAAGCTCTTCATTGGTGGCGAAATCGTTGTTCCCGTTGACACTGCTCAAGTGTTCATCCTGGGCAATGTGGCTGGCGAATGGAATCCTGCTGTTGGTCAGGAAATGACTACCGAAGACGGTGTTATCTACACTGCTAATCTCAACGCTATCGACAACGGTGACGGCCATGCTTACTTCAGCTTCACCAAGAAGCTCGGTACTTGGGACGAGATCGCAGACTACCGCTTCGGTGCTGTGAGCGAAGGCAACTACTGGGTAGAGAACGCCTGTGACACTATCCCTCTGGTCAACAATGGTCAGTCAATCCGCGTTGATGTTGGTGAGTATGACCTTACCGTGAACCTCAACGAAATGACACTTGTTATCAATAAGATCGAACATACAGCAACTGCTGGTGATGCTAACGAAGATGGCAAGGTGGATGTAAACGACGTGACTACAGTGATCAACTACATCCTCAAGAAGAATCCTAGTCCATTCAACTACGACAATGCTAACGTGAACGGCGACGACACGGTGAGCGTGATGGATGTGACACTCATCATCGACATGATTCTGCACCCTAACAATTATTGATCATATCGATAATACGATACAAACAAGCGAGGCCAGTATTAATTACTGGCCTCGTTTATTATTGTATAATATTGATTATCAGTTATTTTCGACGTTTGCGCTCGGCCTTCATCTGCCGTTCACGCAGTTGACGGGCCTTCAGCGCATACTCCTCGGCAAGGTCGTCAAGCCCTATGCGCTCATATAGCCGTGCCAGTTGCATAAGTGGTGCTACCGCCTTCTTGTCGGTGCGGGCAGCTCGCTTAAACGACTTGATGGCAGCGGGCATATCCTTCTGGCTGAGGCAGAGCTCACCAAGGCACATGTGTGCCTCATAGCTATCGGGCTGTACTGCAAGAGCCTCCTTCAAAGTGGCTTCGGCACGGTCTGGCTCGTCAATGAGCATCAGCAGTCGCGCCTTGCCCACATAGGCCTCAACGCATGCTGGATATATCTTCAAGGCCTTATTATAATTGGCCATGGCCGACTTGATGGCAATCTCATCGAGCGGACATGCAGCATCGGCACCATAGGCTTCGGCGGGTTCTTCGGCCAGTGTCCCATAACCCAGCACCTGATTGCCCATCTCGGTATACTCGTGAGCAAGGTTCTTGAGTAGCTGATTCTGTGCATCTATCACACCTTCAAGACTGTCAATCTTCTTCTGCAAGCGATTGAATCGCTGCATCTTCACCGACAACAGTCGCCGAGCAGCCTTATTCCCCACTACATTCATGATGCTCATGGCCTGGGCAAAGTAGTCGATGCTCAATCTAAACTCGTTGTGGTCAAGTGCGTGCAAGGCACGGCGGTAGAGCTGAGCAGCCTTTTCCTGCTCAAGGGCACCCGTAATGGCCATCTGGTTGTTGAACTGGCGACTGAAATCTACCACCGAACTGCTCACTATAATGTCGCGAGCCGATAGCGGCTTGAGCAGTGTAATCCCCTCGAGCGACGTGCATCGCGACAGTGCCACATAGGTCTGACCGCTGGTGAAAGCACCACCCGCAAAGTCTATCACAATCTTGTTGAACGTCAATCCCTGGCTCTTGTGAACCGTCAGTGCCCACGCTGGCTTGATGGGATATTGCTTGAAGGTGCCCAATAGTGTCTCCATCACCTTCTTTTCCTTCTCATCGTAGTAATACTGGATATTCTCCCACATTTCAGGCTCCAGTTCATATTCGTCGCCATCTTCAAGCGCCACACACACACGATTTGGTCCTACTTCGCTCACGATGCCAATGGTACCGTTCACCCAGCGTCCTTCCTTGTCGTTCCTGATGAAAATCACTTGAGCACCCTGCTTGAGTATCAACTCTTTTGAAGTAGGCAAGTCATTATCAGGGAAATTGCCTTCCACTTCCCCCTCAAAGGTATATTCAGGGGTTGTCAAGGCATTCATGTGCTCTTCGTTGATAGCATCTACGGTGTCGCGACGGGTGGCCAGTGTCATCACATAGCCCTCCTTTTCGGTATAGGAAGCGTCATAACGACTATTCAGCTGCCATATATCGTCCTGTGAGGCACGGTTCACCCTCACCCGGTCGAGCATCGACACAAAGGCGTTATCTGTCTGCCTGTATATCTTTCGCAACTCAATGGGAATCAGGCCCAGGCTTGAAAACACATGAGCATTGAAGAAGAAGAACTGGTTATAGTAGCGCCTCAATATCTCGCGCATATCGCGGGTTACAACAGGCTCCAGCTGAAAGACATCGCCCACAAACAGCAGTTGCTTGCCACCAAACGGCTCGCGCATATTATTGGAGTAGACGCGCAGCACCTTGTCGATGAAGTCGATGATATCGGCACGCACCATCGAGATCTCGTCGATGATAATCAGCTCCAGTTTCCTGATCAGCTTAATTTTCTCTTTTGAGTAGCGAAGCGTCTTCCTAATCTGGCGTGGCGAGAACTCGGGGTCATCGGGCAACAGCGGCTTGAAGGGAATCTTGAAGAAGGAGTGCAGCGTCTGGCCACTCACATTCACGGCTGCGATGCCTGTAGGAGCAAGCACCACATGAACCTTCTTGGTTGTAGCACAGATGTAACGCAAGAATGTGCTCTTGCCCGTCCCGGCTTTTCCCGTCAGGAAAACCGAGCGGTGCGTGTTCTTGATCAGGTTCCAGGCATTCTGGAACTCGACATTGTCAAGGTCAATATTATCAGGCACATTCACATTCATTGTCGGCTCTTGAATCGGCCTCGCAATTGCAAACGAGGCATTTCACAAAGATACTATTTTTTTCACCCACACACAAGATATCACCTCCATTTTATTCACCATTCAGGCCAAAAAAGCTACCCGCCCAACAGGGCAGGTAGCCTTTACTGAATTATAATAAATCTATACGGTTAGAATCTGAAACCAAGGGTGAGCGACACGCGGTTGTTGTGGTCGTTCACTCCCACATAGTTTCCGTAGTCGGTACCGCCAACCTGATAGGTCACAGCCGGATAAGCGTGATAGTTGCTTTGGCGATAGTTGTGAACATAAGCCATATCAAGCGAGAAGGCTTTATAGCGATAACCGAAGCCACAGGTAATATTCTGCACACTGCGATCATACTGATAAGCAGGATTAGAACCAGTGGTTATAACGCTCACTACACCATCTTTCACAACGTCCTTCACGGGCGATGTCTGGTAGGAGTAACCGGCACGCAGGCTAAAGTTGTTGCTGACGCGATACTCGCCACCAATTCTCACAGTGTGAGTAGCCTGGAAGTAGTCCTTGATGTCGGCAGTCATGTCGGTGAACTCGTTGTTGCGGTCGTCGCACAGGCGCATGGTGTTGGCACCCTTCCACTCATAGTCGAGGCTCAAGATACCCTTTTGGCCAATCACGCCAGCCACACTGGCAATCACACGCCAAGGAGTGTGCAGGTTATAGTGATATTCATCCCAGTAACCTGGAGAGCCAGCTTCCTTCTCACCCTCGAAGGTACCAGAGGCATCTTGCATCTCAAAGCTCGAGATAGTCTTGTAGAGGTCCTTCAGCTCATAGTAAGTAGGTGTATGGAAAGCCAAACCAAAACGCAACTCGTTCACGGGTTTCACAATCACACCCAACTTGAAGTTGTAACCCGTTCCACGGGTAGAGAGGTGATTCACAAAACCATAGGAAGCATAACCAGTCTCATAGGTGCCAGTTCCCAGCATGTTACCGTTAGTATCGAAATCGGGGTGGAAATAGTAGGCGTTGTCAAGACCCTCGCCATAGTACATATAGGAATCGTATCTCATGTCGACGATGCCTACACCCAGGCCCCAATATACCTTGTTCTTGATGTTTCCACCAAAGTTGATGCTGTACTCGTCGGTATGGCCAGCCTCATCAACTTCAAACTCGGCAAAACCTGATGAGCCATTGCGGGCAATTCCCGAGAAACCATCACTTTCAGGATTAAGCAGATAGGAATCGTAGGCAAGAATACTCATCCAGGGAGCATAGCTGTCGTAGTAGGGATCGTAGTCTTTACCCTTGGGGTGTCCGTCGTAACCGAAGGCGAGGTCGTCTTCGCTCCAGTTGCCTGCATTAGTCAGAGCGGCAACATAGTTGGTCATTGATGACTGGATGCCATTGAGCCCACCAGTGTAATGACGATGGAACGACTTGTTGCGGTTGAACGAGAAGCCCACGTTCAGGTTAGGCATCGTCTCGCTGTTGAGCTTGATGGCGCCCACATAGCCCACGTTGTTCAGGTTGAACTTGGTCTGTGTTGCGGCACTACTCATACCGTCGACTTTCGAATTCTGGAAATCCAAATCAATAGTGACACTCACGTCTGAACTGCGATACACGCCAATACCGGCAGGGTTCTGGTTCATCACCGACACATCGCCACCCAGGGCACCGAATGCGCCAGCCATTGACTGGAATCGGGATGTTCCACGCAACTCGTTTTGCGACATCTGCAATGCGTCGAATGCGGCCTGTGCATTAGCGAGCAGCGGAGCGGCGCAGAGCATGAATAAGGATATATACTTTTTCATTTTATATCAGGAAATAGTTTTGTTAATATCGAGGGATAAATACTCACAAATCAGGTGCATTTTAACGGCGATGTCCGCCTCCGCCGCCTCCGCTACGGCCGCCTCCGCTGTAGCCACCACTGTGACCACCGCCACCGCTATAGCCACCGCTGCGACCACCACCTATGTTGCTGCCGCCAGTGTAGCTGCGACCCGACGACGAGCCACCGCTGTAGCTACGGCCCGACGAAGAGGAGCCACTACCGTAACTGCGACCCGATGACGACGAGCCACCAGTGTAGCTGCGTGAAGGAGTGCTGCTGGGACGTGTGCTGCGACCAATACCCGACGATGTTCCAACGTTGCCGGTTGAGGGCGAACGATGTCCTCCAACAGTGCCGCTACCACCGCGAATACCGCCATAGTTAGTACCATTGCTATAGCGTACGCCTGGACGAGTCGAAGGACGGTCGCTGTTGATAATACCACCATTGGATGGACGACGACCTATACCACTGTTAGAGCGAACGCCAGAAGTGCCAGTTCCACCTCTATTGTAACCATAACCACGGCCTATGCTTGAAGGACGACGTCCATTGGCATGATCAATTCCACCATGGCTACGACGCCATCCACGGTCCCAGTTATGATAGCCGTAGTGTCCGTATCCCCAGTGATTCCAGCCATAATGATAGCCCCAGCCATAGCCCCAAGGACGATAGGCCCAGCTATTCCAGTATCCCCAGCCATAAAGGCCGTGATGCCAACCATAGTGCATGTAATACCACGAAGGACCATACCAGCCATTCCACTGATACCAACCCCAAGGATAGCTCGAGTACCACGGATCATAATAGATGCTCGACCAGCCCCATCCCCAAGACGGGCCCCAGTTCGAACCAATGATCAGGTTGACGGTGGGCTGATCCTCATAGTAGAGGGTGATGAGCTCATCGTCGTTCGAAGTGATTATGATGTCGGGGTTGTAGAAGCGTTCAATGCGCTGGGTGTTAGAGAACGAACCCTCATCATCGATATAGGTAGTATCGTTGAGAGTGCTCGGGTCATAAGCGCCACGGCGGTTATACTCGTCATCGTCGCGAACGCCTTCTCTTTCCACTCTCACCCTGCTCGTGGTTCCAGTCACAGGGGTAACAGTCGATTGCCCCACGCGGGTCGACACAGTTCTGGGCTGCGTCTGCTCGGTGAGCGATACAGAACTACCACTCTTCTTCACCGTTTCGTTCTTCACGGTCTTTGAAGCGTCGTAGTAGATGTCATCATAGTCCTGAGCGCCTGCATACAGGGCTCCACCCAAGGCAAATATGCCTAAAAAGGTTAAGATTCTTCTGTTCTTCATAATGCTATTACGTTTAAAAATTATTATCTGTTTTTTGCCAATTAGACATCTTATAATGTGTAAAGTTTAAATTTAGCTCACCAAATTACACATTTCTTTCCACATATCATGGATTTTAGCTCAAAAAATAGCTGTCCATAAACGTTTTTTAATGAAATGTGCCCTTTCGGGGTTCCAGGTTTAACACTCAAGCAATTTCTGTGCCAATTTTTTGATGCGCCGCGAGCTGCATGTCCCGATGGTTTGTTTAATCGCATTTATTGTGGTATATTTGCAGTATGAAACTAGTTCAAATCATTTTGGTCATTGCCCTATCCATGCCTTTGTGGGCTTGCCGCACACAGCAGCAATCCGAGAAAGTCACACTCCCCGCAAGCCACGAAGGCATGCCCGGCATGGAGTACTCTCCCACCACGCTCATCATTTCCTATGATGCCCAGGTGGGCAAGCAGCCCTTGCTCGATGCCATCGATGCCTGTGGAGCACAAGGCATCTACGACTA
>JAEEVB010000085.1 GCA_016287065.1 Muribaculaceae bacterium | reverse complement strand
CCTGCGTTCAGGCAGTGCTCGACAACCCGCAGTGGCGTCGCTCCCTCCAGACCCACCGCACCCTCGGCATCCGCTAAAATAATTCTTGATTACAATTCTATTTTGAACAGTTCCGTCACATTACGATCGGTGGTGTCAGACACCGACTCGGATGTCACGCCCAATTGGGCTGCCACAAAGTCGCAGATATGCGGAATAAAGGCGCTCTCGTTGCGCTTGCCACGATGCGGCACCGGCGCCAGATAGGGCGAATCGGTCTCCAACAACAAGCGGTCGAGCCCCACCACTGGCAATATCTCCTTCACAGCACTTTTCTTGAATGTGACAATGCCGTTCACCCCAAAGTAGAAGTCGCCTCGGCGGCGCACTGCCTCCACATCCTGCACCGTGCCCGTGAAACTGTGAAACACCCCTCGCGGTAGCGGCCCGCCAAAGTTGTCGAGCACCCACAGGCACTCGTCGAGCCCGTCGCGGCAATGCAGGATGAAGGGGATATCCTTCTCTACGCACCAGTGCAGCTGCACATCAAGCGCCTCCACTTGCTGGTCGCGCCAGGTCTTGTCCCAATACAGGTCGATGCCCACTTCGCCCACAGCCACCCACGGCTCGGCATCGAGCATCGCACGCATCTCGGCAAGCACCGAGGCAAACCCATCGTTTACATCCTCGGGATGCAACCCGATGGTGAGCGACACATAGTCGCCATAGGCATCGCGCACCGCCTTGAGACGATTGAGCGACTCCAGATTCTCGTTGGGCATGATGATGTGCCGCACACCCGCCTTGCGGGCACGCGCTATCATCTTGTCACGGTCTTCGTCGAACGCGTCGCAATAGATGTGGCTGTGCGAATCAATCATGCGCTGTTTTTCACTTGTTGCGTTTCACCAGCGAGGCAGCCAGTGCGCCAAACGATTCACGTGCTTCGGCGCTCAATTCTATTGTTTCGAGCACCGAAAGTGCCTTTTGCGTGTATTCTTCCATCGCCTTGTCGGCAATCTCGCGCAGGCCGAGTTCCTCATAGATGCGAGTCACAGCAGGCACTTTTTCCTGCTTCATGGCATAGTTGTCGGTGTACCAGCGGCGCAAGCGGCCCGCCTGGTCCTCGTTGGCAAGTTTGAAGGCATTCACCATCAGGTAGGTCTTCTTGTTGTTCATGATGTCGCCCCCTATCTCCTTGCCAAAGGTAGCTTCGTCGCCCCACACATCGAGCACATCGTCCTGCAGCTGGAAGCCAATGCCCAGATTCTCTCCCACCTCGTAGAGCGCCTGAGCCGTCTTCTCGTCGGCTCCGCCTATGATGGCACCCAGTTTGCAGGCACATCCCAGCAGCACCGAAGTCTTGAGGCGAATCATGTTGATGTATTCCTCCACGCTCACCTCGCGGCGACGCTCGTAGTCCATGTCGTATTGCTGACCCTCATAGACCTCAATGGCAGTGGCATGAAACAGTTCGTTCACGGCAGCCAAGTGCTCGGTTGGCACCTGACACATGTACTGTGACGCCATGGTGAGCATCGTGTCGCCACTCAAGATGGCCACATTCGAGTTCCAGCGGCGGTGAACGGTAGCCTGTCCGCGGCGCACATCGGCATTGTCCATCACATCGTCGTGCAGCAGCGTGAAGTTGTGAAACAGCTCTAGGCCCACAGCCGCCTTCAACGCCTGTTGCACATCGCCACCCACGGCATCGCATGCCATGAGCACCAGCACAGGCCTGATGCGCTTGCCGCCCAGCGCCATTGTGTAGGCAATGGGTTCATACAGGTTAGTGGGTGTATTAGGATAAGGAATAGCCTTAATCTCCTTGTTCACTATCTCGAGATACTCGTTAAAAGTCTTCATATCGTTATGCTTTATATCAGTTGTTGACACCTTGTTTATATATAGCCTCGAAACGCTTCAGCTCCTCGGGCGTGTAAATCTCGCTCAGCGCCTCCACCTGCTGCTTGATGAGCTGCTGGTCGGCACCCGGTTGCTTGGCATCGTCGAGCAGAGCGGCAGCAAGGTCCTCGGGAGTCGACGAGGCGGCATATACACGCATCTGCTTCGCCACGCCCAGGTCTTTCACCATTGCCTCGATGCGTGCGTCCCAGTCGGCCGACACATCGGGCCGATTCAGTTCCTGCGCCAGCACATGGAACAGTTGCACACGGCCCTGCGCTGTTTCGCGGTCGAGCGAACCATCGAGCAACCCGTCGACAATGGGTTGCGCCGTGCGTTTTGCCAAATCCTCGCCTTCGAGCGAGAGCAGCATGGCGGCACAGGCGATGGTGTCGTTGCCCTGCTCCTCGACGGCAGCAAGAAATGCCTCGTTGAAGTCGGCAAGCGCTCCGTCGCCATTGATGCTGTCAAGCGCAGCCTTATAGGTGCTGTCGGCCTGTGCAATGCCAGCGCTCCATGCGCTCACAAAGTCGGTGGCGGCTTTACGTCCACGCTCCTGCGCTTGCTTGTCGGCACACGATGCCATCACAAGACCCACCAGCGCAATTATCAGTAACTTTTTCATCAGTTATCAAGTTTTATCGTTTGTTTCGAGCAATATCAATCTCTATTTGCCGCCTTTGAGTGCCTTGGCAAGTTCGGGGCGATGCTTCTGCAAATGGCTCATGAAAGCCTCATCGAAGTCGCGGGCAGCTATTTCATCGTCTTTCAGCAAGTACTGACTGCGTAATCCCGCAGCCTCGACCAACGCCTGCTGGATGGCAAAGGTATCGGCCAACTCAATCGCTTCCACATTCTTGGCCGCCTTCACTGCACGCTGCTTGGCCTGCTGACTCAATGGCGATGTTTCTTTCCCACCACAGCTCGCGACCAAAGCGAGCAGAATCAGCACAGCTATTTTGCCAAATCTCTTTTTCATTTTTACAAGTATATTTTTATTACTCACAAAATTACAAATAATATCACTGCAATGCAACACCTTGCGCCCCGAAAACACTGCGCCGCACTCACTCTTGTTGACAAGATATTTCAATAAATATTTCTCGCAAAATAATTAAAAAATATTAAAATTCAGATATTATTTATCGTTTTTCGATAATTCGTATTATCTTTGCAGCAGAAATTAATCAACGCATATAAACATTAAAACTTGAAACAATGGGAAAAAAATCGATCAAAGCCCTGAAGATTGTGAGCACCCTCACGCTTATCTTCATCATTGCCGGAATTGTGCTCTATGGCACCCAGACCTATTTCGTGTTAGCCGAAGATGGCATCAAACTGAACTCACACCATGGTGGCTTCAAACTCGCCTGGTTCATTGCCGACCGTCTGCTCATTCTCATTACCGCTGGTCTGCTCATCGCATTTGTGAAGAACATTCTCAAATCGATCAAGCGCGGCGAAATCTTCAACCGCTGTAATGTGAAAATCCTATTTGCCTTGGTTGTTGTGCTGCCCATCTACACCTTTGTGGGCGACAATGTGTCAACCATATGTCTGGCCGAAGATGAATGCTCCTTAGTTATCACCGACAACCCCTTCATCTACACAGCCGTCACGCTGCTCGTGGCTCTCCTCTACAAACTTGCCTACGACGCTGCCGAAGAACAAAAACTCACCGTCTAAAACCTGTGCACTATGATTATCGTAAATCTTGATGTGATGATGGCCAAGCGCAAAATCTCGCTCAACGAACTCAGCGAGCAAGTAGGCATCACCATCGCCAACCTTTCCATTCTCAAGACCGGCAAAGCCAAGGCCGTGCGTTTCTCTACGCTCGACGCCATTTGCCGTGTGCTCGACTGCACCCCTGGTGACATACTCGAATATCGCAACGAAGAACAATAACTAACAATAATAAAACACTGTACAAATGGACTTCAAACAAGTATTAACGATTTTGGCATTCCTATTATTGCCACTGCTCGTGCTGGCTCAAGAGACCAGCCAAACAGACACAACTCAAGTGATTAACGAGCCTACCACGTTGGCGTCGGGTTGTTCTGAGCCTGAGAAGCATTTTCAGATTTTCTTGAGCGACGCCTATATAGGCTGGGGCGGCAACAGCACCGCCAATAGCGAATATATCAAGAAGAGACACTCAGAGGTGGGTATTCTCAATTTCGTGGCCTTTGGCTACAACTTCAACCAGCACCGTACGATGGTGTCGGCGGGTATCGGTTTCAACTGGTCGGGCTACAGGCTCAAAAAGCCTGCGCAGTGGACTCGGAGCGACGATGGTGTGGTTTGGATTTCCACCACAGCCGAACCCTACAAGAACCACCGTGCCTCGCTGCTGGTGAGGTCGATGCAGTTCCCCATCATGATTCACCATAACCTGGGCCATCGCTTTAACATTGCAGCCGGGCCAGTGCTGAACTGGAATTTCTATGCCAGCATGTCTAACGGTTACGACAAGGATAAAGATGACTACGTTGTCACTACGCGTGGTCTGCATCAGCGCAAATTCTCGGTGGACGGCATCGTGAGGCTGACATGGCGCGGAGTGGGTGCCTATCTGCGTTATTCGCCCCAGTCGCTGTTCAAGCGCGGCTACGGCCCTGAAATCAAGAATCGCTGGAGCATAGGCCTCATGATCAGTGGCCTCAACTTTGGCAGCGGAAAATAGCCTGTTTCACACCACTCTAGATAATATTGATTGGACTAGAATCTTTAGCCTCCCTAGGCAAGAAAAGCCCTCGACAATAGCGTCGAGGGCTCTTTTTATTTGCCAGAACCATCTATTAAGATACTCACCATCAGGCGATTATGCATCTTAAAGAGTTCATTAGCAGGAGATTATTCTCACTTTTCGCACTTGTCGCAAGGCTCGATAATCTTCCAGATGAGGGCTGCCAAAGCGCCGCCCACAAATGGGCCAACGATGAATACCCACAGGTCGCACAGGGCCTTGCCGCCTTCAAACAGGGCGGGACCAATCGAGCGTGCGGGGTTCACCGAGGTGCCTGTGTAGTGGATACCTACCAGGTGGATAAGGATGAGCGACAGACCGATTGCAAGGCCGGCGAAATTGTTGGTAGCACCATTGGTCTTGGCAGTAGCACCGAGCACTACGAGCACAAAGAGCATGGTGAGCACAATTTCAACCACAAGGCCCAGCATAGTGCCGTTAGCAGCTTCGGGGCATGCGTTAGCGCCAGTGTGTGTGCCTTGGGCCAGGTCGGGAGCCATTGAAACAATTGCATACAGCACAGCTGCAGCCAAGATAGCACCAATCACCTGGAACACCATGTACATGCAGGCATCTTTAGCGTTCATGCGCTTGCTCAGCCAACAACCCAGCGTGATGGCGGGATTGATGTGGCATCCGCTAATGCCGCCAATGGTGTAGGCCATGGCAACCACAGCAAGACCGAAAGCGAAGGCTGTACCTACAACCGATGCGGTGTCAGAGCCACAATTCAGGCTCACGGCTGTTGCGCATCCAAGGAATGTGAGAACGAATGTTCCTACTAATTCAGCTAAATACTTTTTCATAAGCTTTATAATTTTAGGATTTGACAAATAATAGTTCTTTTCAACTCACAAATTTAAAGAAAAAATGCTGTTTTGTCAACATTTTCGTCAAAAAATGCCTTCATTTTAAGACAGCAGCATGCCAGTGCAGCTCATCAGCGCATGAGTTCACCTATGCTCGTGGTGAGGTTCACCATGAAAGTGGTGGCACCTGTGTGAGGCTGCGCAAAAGCCAGACCTAAGCCGAAGGCCCGCACGCGCAAACCTGCGCACAACGAGATGCCCGAGAGGAAGTTGCGCTGATAGGTAGACATATCGGTGCGCACCTTGTGATTGTAGCCCAGACCAATGTAGATTTTGTCGGTAGGCAGCACCTCGATGCCAAACACCAGATGGCGCAGCAGGTTGGAGCCAAACTTGTCTTGCTTCACCAGCGCCGAGTTGGGATTGTTCTTGTCGGCAATCTTGTAGTAAGGCAGATGCCAGTATCGCAGGTTCCACGCCGTGAGTGAAAAACGCACGGGTGCGCTCTTGAGCATTTTGGAGATACCCACCTGCACATCCCAGGGTACATTGTCGGTACGGTCGTTAAACTTCTTGACCTGACCACCCAAATTTTTCAGCACCAATGAGAGCGAGAGTTCATTCTCGGGATTATAGTAGTTGACACCCAGGTCGGCCGTGATGGCTCCCGCCGAGTACTCCTCATACTTTGAGTAGAGATACTTGAGCGTGATACCGCCACGCAGGTTGTCGGTGATATCGTGACTGTAAGTGACGTTAAAATTGATGTCGCTGGCATTAAAGGTGCTCGTCTGCACCCCTTCGGCATCGGTTCCAATGAACTCGCCATAGCCATAATACTGGACACCGACGGCAATAGCGCTGTGCTCGGTGAGCCCCTGACCGTAACGGCCGCCCATGAAGTTGGTCGAGCCAATGTATTTCATGTAGTTCAGGCCTACCTGATGATCGATTTCAGGCCCCAACAAGGCGGGATTCTGCTCCACGAGGTTGATATCGTCGTCGATAACGGTGATGTTATGTCCACCCAAACCATAGACATGGGTTGAAGGCGTGATATTCAGGAACTGGTAGGCATTGGTCGTTTCCTCGCCCCTGGCCGCCAAAGAGCCGGCCAGCAGCAAGGCCGCTGCCATGATATGTAGATTGCGTCTCTTTTTCATTGTTCTGAAAACAGTTTATTTACTCCTATAACGTAAAAAGTCACTTTATAGTATATTTGTTTAAATTTTTTTTACAACAATCGTGATTCACAGTACCATCTGTAAAAAAAAATGAAACATTATTAATCATCTTCAAATTCGGTGGTAGAAAGCATTGACATTTGCAAATTCACGCTTATATTTGCATTGGTTTTTAAACCTACTATACTAAAACCAATAACCTATGCGCCGATTTTTACGCTTTGATTTGTTTCTTATCTTTGCTTTCGTTTCCCTCACCATGATGGGGCAAGGCCGACGAGTGGGCACCGTGAACCCCCTCTCACCCGACAAGTCGAGCTACACGATGTACTATGAATTTGAGCAGGTTGAGGTTCAGCCCCAATTTCCTGGAGGAGAGCACGGACTGGTCAATTTCATTAACGACACCCGCGAGTATCCCTATATCGAATACGTCAATCATCGTCAGGGTCGCGTGCTGTGCAGCTTCATCATAGGCGCTGACGGCCAAGTCACGCATGTGAAGGTGTTCCGCAGTTCGGGTTACCGTTCGTTTGACGAAGAGGCCGTTCGCGTGATCAAGAAGATGCCTCGTTGGGAAGCCGGCTCGATCAACAATGTGAAGGTGAACGTGCGGTGCATTCTCCCTATCGCCTTCAGGCTCTAAAAAACGTTACAACAGCATAGAAAACGAACCGAGATCGGTTCGTTTTTTTTATTTACTTTTGAACCAATGCTTTGTGACCATTATGCGTGAGATGTCCCAAGCTTGTTTCTGGCGTTGGACAAGTGGAGACTGCCCCTTGGCCTCGGTGGGAGATGTGGCCACCGAATGCACCGGAGTGCGAAGAAGACTGTTACCAAGTCCTTTCCATTGATAATCGTTTGCCCCCATCAGGTCGAGAATGGTTGGATAGATGTCGACTTGTCCTATGGGACCATCGATTTTCATACTCTGCTTGGCGCCTAATATCATCATTACGCAACGATTACCCTCGGGGTCGATAGAGGGTCTTCCTTGAGGTGAATGATCAACAAACTCGTGGTGGTCGCTGGCTATCACAATAAGCGAATTATCGTATTTGCCCGACTGTTTCAAGCGCTCGAGGAACAGCTTGAGCTGGGCATCGAATTCGGCACATTTCTCCAAATAGTTTCTCACTTGAGGGGTGTATTTATCAGATTGAGAGATCCACGTGGGCTTAAATGCGAGATTGTCGTAGCCGCAGTGCATGCCCATGGTGATGACCTCGGCGATGAAGGGTGACTTGAGGTTGTTGATTACCCGTGTGGCATTCTCAAACAAAGCCTTGTCGATGTAGTAGCCATTGCTGCTGAGGGTATCTTGTATCTCGTCATTTCCATGGAAAGTCTTATAGCCATAACACTCCATCATCTCGCCGATGTTCCAATATTTGGGCTTGTCGCAGCACACCACAGTTGAGACATGGTGAGGCAGAGCTTTTGCCAAGGCCGGATAATCGTCATAAGCATAAGACATAGCAACCGGTTGCGACATAAGAGGTAGCAAACCCGTGTTATACATGAACTGGCCATCGCTTGAGCGACCGTTTTTGGCTTGAGCAATCATATTGCTCGTAGCAATGGTTGTGCTATCGTTAAATAGAGCGTTTAGCGTGGGAGTGATCTCCTTGCCGTCGAGAGTGAGGTTGACCACCCAACTATTCAATGACTCCACGATAATCAGGATCAGGTTGTCTTTACCTGCAGAATAGGTATTGTCGGTATATCGTGGTTGCCGACTGAGGAAACTTTCAACCTGACGCTTCTCGGCAGAGGTAATGGGAATGCATTGCTTGATGGTTCGAGCCATGCAAGAAAAAGCATAGGTGATGAATCCATGGGTGGAGTAATAGTGATAGTCGGTTACCTGAATCACCGTATAGTGCTTAGCCATGTACTCGGCAAACGTCATCTTGCGGTTGTAATCATCGTCGTTATTATATATTGAAACGTCGGTATAGAACTTGGCGCAAACAGCCACCAGGAGGACGATTGCAGCGTTGATAAGCGAACGGCGAAAAGGTTGTGTGCTTTTTTTGTCGGCGAACTTGCGCAATACAAAATAAGCAATAAATAACAGCGTGATGGCTATAGGAATCATCAAATGACGCCATCGGAAAGCACTTTTCGCACTATCGATAAGAGTAGAGTCTATATTCTGCACCAGCACAAATGATGAAAATGGCATCAAATCGAAGTAGTATGGAAAATAGAGCTCTTGGATGAAACACCACACGCCTGCAAGCACTATCACAATCCATTCGAGCCACTTGAAACGTTGCGGGAGCAAGACAAAAGGAATGAGGAGAATGAGTGCGTCGAAAACATGGCATAAACCATGAGAAATGATGCTCGAAAAACCTATCTTCTTATGATACAAGATAGAAGTGAAATCGACATCGGTCTTTGTGAAGATATAGGTCAATGTAATGAGCGCCAATGCAAAGAATATCGCATTGGGATACTTGGAAATGAACGATTTCGCATTAGAAAATCGGGAAAGAAACGATATAACGCTGGTTTTCATTGCCTATGATCGAGAAGTGAATCAAATATCACTTAGGAATCTTGGAGTTTGAAGATAGAGAAGTTGACTTTGCCGTAGACGCGCTTCTGGTAGAAGTGGGGCAAGTGGCTGAAGTCGTTGGCCTTGCTGTG
>JAEEVB010000084.1 GCA_016287065.1 Muribaculaceae bacterium | reverse complement strand
TGACAGTGGCGAGAAGGTAGAATTTGACAAGCAAGGTAACTGGAAAGAGTTCGACTGCCGCTCGTCGAAGGTGCCCACGGCTCTGATTCCCGAACAAATCAAGGCTCATGTGCGCGCCACATTCCCCGGCACCACAATCATCGACCTGGACCGCAACCGTCGTGGCTATGAAGTGAAACTGAACAACGGTCTGGAACTTGAATATAACCGCAACTTCCAGGTGGTTGACATCGACGACTAATCATTTAATCTATTAAAAAAACAAGGAGGCAACCAGCTAATTGGCTTGCCTCCTTAGCATTAAATAAGGTAATATTATGAAATTATTCAATAAACTGTCGGTCGTGGCCCTCGTTGCAGTGGCCATGATCTCGTGCAAAGACAACGCAAACAACGCCAACAACGCCGTTCCGGCACAACAGCAGGCCCCTGCACAGCAGGTATCGGCCCCCGCACAGCAGGCATCGGCACAACAGCAACCCGCAGCACAGACAGCAGCTCAAAATGTGCAGCTGCCCGAACCCATCAACGCCTTCCTCAAGCAGTACTTCCCCAACGCCACCGTGGCGTTTGTCGAGACCGATCCCGGCTATGGCAGCGTGGAGTATGATGTGACCTTGAGCGACGGCACCGAAATCGACTTTGACCACGCCAACCAGTGGGACAACATCGACGGCCACATGAATCCTGTGCCTGCAGCACTCGTGCCGCCCGCAATAGCCAGCTATGTGAAAACCAACTGCCAGGGTGCAGCCATCACCAAGCTCGACCGCGAGCGCGCAGGTTATGATGTGGAACTGGCCAACGGCATGGAGCTGAGGTTCGACGCCAACGGCCGCTTCGTCGGCTACGACGACTAAGCAAGCAGCTAGCAATAAGCAGTTAGCAACTAGCAACTAGCAGTTAGCAGTTAGCAACTAGCTGTCGTGGCTCAGGACATCGTTGACACTTTTGTATCAGGACATCGTTGACACTTTTCGTTCAAAATGATGCTGAGCAATTCGACATATTTTTTTAACATTTAAATTTTCTCATATGAGTCCTTGAATAATCAAGACATCCAACAAGAGCGTTCTTTGACATATTTTGTACATTGTCCTCCATAATGCTAAATTTTCTGTTTACTTATGGCAAACGAGGAGACATTAAGGCTTGATGCCATCAACATGCATGCGCAGGGTATCAAGGTTGCCGAGATTGCGCGCAGATTGGGCCGCTCACGTCAGTGGGTTCACAAGTGGATTAACCGCCAGCGAGATTGTGCTGACGGATGGGAGCGGTCGCACTCAAATGCCCCGCACAGCAAAGCGAACAAGACCAGTGAGGAGCTCGAAGCACAGGTCGTTTCATCCCGCATCAGACTTGATGCGTCACCCCACATGGAGTCTGGCGCATTTGCGATTTGGCACGACCTCAGCGCGAGGGGCATAGAACCGCCATCGGTGGCGACCATCAACAGGATTCTCAAGAAAAGAGGTCTGACCAGGAGAAAAGCGCCATACCAAAAGAGTGGTATAGACTATCCCGAATCGCCCATTAACATGCAGATCATGGATTTGGTCGGACCAAGATACATCCGCGGCGGTCAACGGTATTTCCTTCTGACAATCATCAGCAATGATACGCGCCATGCCGGTGTGTACCCTATCTTGAGCAAAGGCGGGACTGACATAACAAGAAGTGTCGTTGCTTTTTGGAAGAGTTACACCATTCCCGACTTCTTGCAGATGGACAACGAACTGTCTTTTAAGGGCAGCAACCGGCATCCCAGGGGGCTTGGCATGTTGCTCAGGACGATTCTCTCAAAGAATGTGACGCCCATCTTCATACCCATCAGCGAGCCATGGAGAAACGGGGTCATCGAGAGATTCAACCAAAAAGTGGAGCGCACGTTGCTTACCCAAGAGCACAAAAGCTTTGAGGACTTGCAGCGGCATTCGGTTGAATTTATGAATATACATAACCGACTGCACCACTACTCCACGATGGGCCATAAGACGCCTTTGCAACTCGATCAGGAACTTGACGTGCCGATGGTGCATCTCAATGCAGACTATCAGGTTGACGAACGCCCGGAATTGGATCCCTGCAACCTCAACGAGATTCGCTTCATCAGGCTGGTTCGAAGCGACCTCAATATTAGTGTGCTGAACACAGAGATAGCCGTCATTCCTGAGCTGATGCATACATACATTGAGGCCGTCTTGCTAATTAACGAGCATAGCTTGCTGATCAAACAAGATGGCACCACCAAACAAAGCATTGAGTTTATAATGCCTCTAGAATAATGTACAAAATGTCAACGAACTCGTGATACAAGCACTGCCTTAGCGGTGCGACCCCCTAGGGGGTCCAAACATTTATTTTAATTAACTCTAAAGAACTTCATTACACCCCTTCTAAGGAGGGCAAAAAGTGTAAACGAACTCCTGAGCTACGATAACTAGCTGTTAGCCTATAGCCGCCAGCCATTTAGCATATAGCTAATAGCCGTTAGCATTTAGCAACTAGCTAATAGCTGTTAGCCGATAGCATATAATAGACAATCACCAGCAGTCAGCGACTGCGGTGCCTTGCTTTTTTATCTTTCGTTCTTATGTCTAATTATTGTGTGACCCAAAAACCAAAGCGAAAAAAAAATCCTCGATATCGCTATCGGGGATTGCTTAACTAATTTAACCTTAATACCATTAACATAAACCTTAAATACTGAAAATACGCAAACGCCATCGCGGCGGCTGGATTTTCATAACCTTAAAAACTAATACCATGAAAAACCACTGCAAAGTTAATGCGAAATATGTTATAAAACATAATTTTCAAGCATAAAAATCTCGGTTTTAACGCGAATTTAACATTTGAGGCCTGTAAAATAGTACTTCGTTAAATAATTTAACGAAATCTGTGGGCTATTATGTCAAATTGGAGGAGGGTAGTGGGGCGGCTTCTAAGCATTCAGGGAAAGAGGAGGTCGAGGCCGGTGGCATCGCAAATAAAGTTGAGCAGGTTGATTTCCTCGTCGGTCACCAGCTCGTCGGCGTCAATCACCTCCACCAGCAGCTGTGCCACGATGCGTTTCTGCTCGTCGTTCATATTCTTGACCACATAGAGCGCGTAGATGGGGTCGAGGTTGCGACCGGTGTTGAAGTCGTCGGTGCTGATGGCAAATCGCGAATTGATGTTGTTGGTCACAATCAGTTCCTCGTAGGCCACGCTGTGGTCCACATTCACCATTTCGAGCAGCAGGCTCACCAGCGCCGCGCGCTCACCATCGTTAAACATGGGTTGTTCTTTCATCGCTCTTCGTGTTTGGGTTTAGCAAAAATAGTGATTATTCATGAATTGTGACGCACAATTTGCTAAAAAAGTTTCAAAACATTAACTTTGTGCTATAAAACCCAATTTACACCTATACTATTATGAAATCAATAAGGACCCTTGCCCTGGCTGGCGCGCTGCTCATTGCGCTAAGCACTGTGGCGCAGAATAACCCCAAGCGCGAATTCCGCGGCGTGTGGATACCCACAGTGGGCGACCGCTACTACGCCAAGCACACAACGGCCGAGAACAAAGCCTACCTGCTCAACATGCTCGACAGCCTGCAGATGGCGGGCTGCAACGCCATCATTTTCCATTGCCGACCCCAGGCCGATGCTTTCTATGCCGATGCGCTGGAACCGTGGAGTTTCTGGCTGAGCGGCACTGGCGGCGTGCCTCCCACACCCGTGTGGGACCCCATGCAGATGATGATTGAGGAGAGTCACAAGCGCGGCATGGAACTGCACGCGTGGATCAACCCTTACCGCGTGGGCTACGACTACCAGTTGGCACCCGACGCGCTCATCAAGCAGCATCCCGAGTGGTTCCTCAAGTATGGCGAGCAGAACTACTTCGACCCCGCCTATCCCGAGTGCCGCGAGCACATTTGCCGCGTGGTGGCCGACATTGTCACACGCTACGATGTCGATGCTATTCACATGGACGACTACTTCTATCCCTATCCCATCGAGGGAAAGGAATTTCCTGATACCGCCAGCTACGACCTGTATGGCATAGGCTGGGACCGTGCCGATTGGCGCCGCGCCAATGTTGACTCGCTCATCTTGGGCATGCACCGCACCATCATGGACATCAAGCCTTGGGTGCGGCTGGGCATCAGCCCCTTCGGCATCTGGCGCAACAAGGCAAGTGACCCCGACGGCAGCGACACCAACGGCCTGCAGTGCTACGACGCGCTCTATGCCGACTGCATCAAGTGGACCGCCGAGGGCTGGGTCGACTACATGGTGCCACAGCTCTACTGGCAGCTCGAGCACCCCAAAGCGAGCGATGCGATACTCATGGACTGGTGGAACGAACACACCTATGGCCGACACATGTACTACGGCCTTGCCATCAAGAACACCATGGACTATGCCGACACCGACGACCCCACCTGCCCCACACAGCTCGACCACAAACTGCGCATCATGCGTAGCCTCGACAATGTGCAGGGCGTGACCTGGTGGCCCTGCTATAGCCTCACCGCCAACTACAAGGGCGTGACCGACTCGCTCATGAATGGCCGCCAGTCAACATTGGCCCTGCCGCCCACCTACCCGTGGCTCGACGATGTTGCTCCCGCCGAGGTGAAGGACCTGAAGGTAAAGAAAATCAACAAGGTGAAGACCCTCGTTTGGGAACCACCCAAGACCGACGACCCGCTGCAGCAGGCAGCCCGCTTTGTGGTGTACCGTTTCGCAAAAGGTGAGCGTATTGACTTGAACAACAGCAAGGCCATTGTCGCCATCACCAGCGACACACAATTGCCCCTGCCGCAGTATGCGCCCAAGGGCAAGCAATTTGTGTTTGTCGTCACGGCGCTCGACCACTGCAACAACGAGAGCCCGCACGGCACACAAACCAAAGTGAAATTATAAAAAACATACCATAAACACACACTAAAATCGCTTCAACTATGAAAAAGTTATTGATATCATTCGCTGCCATCTGTGCAATGTGCCCCACCGTGCAAGCCGCATGGGAAGCCGAAATCACCGACTGGCAGTTCAGTCGCGACAGCATCAACTGGGTTGATGTGAAAGTGCCTCACGACTGGGCCATTAGCGGCCCCTTCGACAAGAAATGGGATCTGCAAGTGGTGGCTATCAAGGAAAATGGCGAGGAAACCGCCACCGAGCACACCGGTCGCAGCGGTGCCCTGCCCTGGATTGGCAAGGGTTACTATCGCACACAGCTGCGTTATCTGGCCAGTGACTTGGAACTGGTGTTCGACGGAGCGATGTCAGAGCCCACCGTCTATGTCAATGGTGAAGTTGCTGCCAAGTGGGCCTACGGTTACAACGCCTTCAGGGTGCCGCTTTCCAAGTACATCAACCTGTACAATAAATCCATCGATGTGGTGGTGAAACTAGAAAATCTCGAGGAAAGCAGCCGCTGGTATCCCGGTGCCGGCTTGTTCCGCCCCGTGAAACTCGTGGGCTACAACCACCCGATTCACCTGGACCCGTGGCAGACCTTTGTTCGCACCTTGCGCGTGAAGGACGGCACAGCCGAACTGCTCGTGAGCGCCCGCTCAACCAGTGCCACAGAGGCTAACTTCGTGTTCACCATCACCGATGCAGCTGGCAAAGTCGTGACTAAGAAAGAAGTCCAAACTACCGACGGCAATGCCGAAGCCAAGATCAATGTGCCGGCTGCCCGGCTGTGGTCGCCCGAGAGCCCCACGCTCTACAAGCTGAAAGTGGACTTGTATCAAGACTATGACAACAAGCGGTTAGAACCCATTCACAACGAGGGGGAAACTCCATTGCTCCATTCACTGCAATACTGCGATAATCAGGAAGTGAAATTCGGCATCCGCACAATTTCCTTCACGCGTCAGCATGGTTTCCAACTCAACGGCCAGACTCGCAAGTTCAAAGGCGTGTGTCTGCATCACGACCTGGGCCCGCTGGGCGCAGCAGTCAACAAGGCAGCGCTCATCAGGCAAATACGCATTATGAAGGACATGGGTGCAGACGCCATACGCACCTCGCACAATATGCCCTCGACCTGGCAAATGGAGGTGTGCGACAGCATGGGCATGATGGTCATGGCCGAGAGCTTCGACGGCTGGAAGGAGCCCAAAGTGCGCAACGGCTACAACCGTCACTGGAACGACTGGTGGCAGAAAGATATCACTAACCTCATCCTGAATCACCGCAACCACCCCTGCATTGTGATGTGGAGCGTGGGCAACGAGATTCCCGAGCAAAGGAAGGAAGAAGGTGCCGAGCGCTACCGTCAGCTGGTGGGCCTGTGTCACCTGCTCGACCCCAGCCGCCCAGTGACCTGCGGCATGGACCAGCCCGATGGTGACATTGCCAGCGGTTTTGCCGACGCTGCCGATGTGCCGGGCTACAACTACCGCACACACCGCTACGAGCCTACCTTCCCGCTCTTGCGCCAGGGTTACCTGCTGGGCAGCGAAACGGCATCGACCGTGAGCACCCGCGGCCACTACTGTTTCCCCGACACTGTGGCCACAGGAAAAGCCTACGAAGACGGACAGTGCTCGGGCTACGACCTGGAGCACTGCTGGTGGAGCAACCTGCCTGACGACGACTGGCGTCTGCAAGACGATATGCCCTGGACAGTGGGCGAGTTTGTGTGGACTGGCTTCGACTATCTGGGCGAACCCACGCCCTACGACGCCTACTGGCCCAGTCGCTCGAGCTACTACGGCATTGTGGACCTCGCCGGACTGCCCAAGGACCGCTTCTACCTATACCGCAGCCATTGGAACAAGCAAGACCACACCATTCACCTGCTGCCCCACTGGACCTGGAAAGGCCGCGAGGGTAAGGTGACACCCGTCTACTGCTATACCGATTATCCCAGCGCCGAGCTCTTTGTCAACGGCAAGAGCCAGGGACGCATCAGCAAAGACCCCAGCACACGTCTCGACCGCTACCGTCTGCGCTGGCGCAATGTGAAATATGAGCCGGGCGAACTCAAAGTGGTGGTATATGACGAGAACGGCAACCGCGCTGGCGAGCAGGTGGTGCGCACCGCCGGCAAACCCGCACGCCTGCAACTGGAGAGCGACCGCACCAGCCTCAAGGCCGATGGCAACGATCTGGCCTTCGTCACTGTGAGCCTCGTGGACAAGAACGGCACGCTGTGCCCCGATGCCGACGATCAGCTCGAATTCACGGTGCAGGGCAACGGCACCTTCCGTGCCGTGTGCAACGGCGATGCCACCTCGGTCGAAGTATTCACCAATCCCACTATGAAACTCTTCCATGGCCAACTCGTGGTGGTGGTGCAGGCTGGCGACAAGGCCGGCAAAGCCACCCTCACAGTAAAAGACCGCAAAACCGGCATGAAACAAACCCTCAACATCCCCATTAATCAATAATATTGAAATTAAAGAGGAGGGATTGACGAGAAGGCAACTTGTAAGGATTTCTTGATAGTTCAAAAAGAAAGTGAGATCGAAAGAGAGAATAACGTGCATTTTTTACACGTTAATGGAGTAAAGAAATCAGTGCCGTTTTATACACCTCTAAACAAACATGATAAGAGATATTTTTGATTACATATTCTATAGGATTACCCATGCCAACAAATGGTGGTATTACATAACCGACTTATCTAATATTTTCAGTATTTTCGGTATTAAATGGGAAAACGCTCTTGGTTATGAAGATTATGGTTGTATTCATTTCTCTCTTCTATTAACTCTTAATGCAAACGCTATAACTTGCCTATTTATAGACTTCACTTATAGTCTCATTTTTGTATTTTCAGGTTTGTATCTTGTTACATTGTTATTGCTTTATAGGTACGCAAAAGGAGAAAGGCGATACAAAGCATTGGCTCACAAATATAGGAACGAAAAATATCACAAACTGAAAGGATATGCAGTCTTAGCCTATGTAATATTGTCATTTGTCCTCTTCTTTGTTGTCATGCTCAGCAAATAATGATATGGAAACAAAATACAAATATGCCGAAACCAATTTTCAACACCATCCCTTTATTTCTATAGGCTTGGGTATCTCTAATGCAATTTGGGGCGACGAGCTATATGAATCGATAGATTTTTAAATAAATGATAAATGAACATGTTTAAATTCTTTTTCTATCTCTGTGCAAAATATATGGACATCGGCAAACATGAACCATCATTACTCTCGGGTGCCGGAGGATTTGGTACATTATTGGGACTTACTGTAATCGCTTTACTTGGCACAATTCCATCAACAAAAATGCATATATTGATTTTTGGTTCAGGTGGCAGAACAATCACTCTATTTACTATTTGCGTGATTATTGCTGCTATCATATTTTCTTATTTTTATTTTAAGAAAAATGATAAATGGAAAAAGATTATTGAACACTATGAACAAAAAAAGATAAAATGTGAATTTTTGGTTTTTACGGTTTATACTATTTTTATGTATTTGTTCTTTCTTGGCGCTATACCCTTTGTTATCAAGCAAATCATAAAACTCTGTTCATGAACAATAAAAACTATTGAGCAATGAGCCCAAGGCTTTTAAACAGATTGACAAGCAACGGCGTATTGTTAACAATCGCAGCAACTGCAAGGATTCCATTGGCAGGCCCCTATATCTCTTTGGGCCTCGGCATTGCCAATGCAATTTGGGGTGATGAACTGATTTATGATAACATAGATTATTAAACTCTTATATGACTATGAAAATAATTGATTTTTATTTTTATTTATGCTCTAAATATATAAGAATCGGTATTAGTGATGATGAGCCATCATTGCTGACCGGTTCTTTAGGGGTTGGTCTGTGGTTGGCTATTAATTTAAGCATTCTATTCAGTTATATTCCATGCCAACTAATACAACTAGCCTTAAACGGCTCGAGTAGGAAATTGAATTTTTTAATAATTCTAATAGTATTCCTTATATTATCATTTATTTATTATAAAAAGAACAATCGATGGAAAAGAATAACTGAACATTATGAACAAAAAAATTATAAACACAAATTATTAATCTTTATAGCGATGTCCATGGTTGCAATGGCTGGAATGCCTATTACCCTAAAGATGCTAATGAATTTAATCACTAAATAACCATACAATAAATTGATGGAGAAATGGTTATCGAACATATCTGCTGTGACTAACATCGTGCGCGACAACATGGGCAGCATCACGGCCGTGACCGACTCGGCGGGCAATGCGCTGCAGCGGCTCAGCTACGACCCGTGGGGCACGCTGCGCGACCCCGTCACGCTGGTGCCGTTCGCCCCGGGCGAAGAGCCCGACCTGCTCTTGGGCAGGGGCTACACGGGGCATGAGCACCTACCGTGGTTCGGGCTGGTGAACATGAACGCGCGACTCTACGATCCCGAAATAACTGAGTGAACAAT
>JAEEVB010000083.1 GCA_016287065.1 Muribaculaceae bacterium | reverse complement strand
CCTCGATTCGGTATTCTTTACAATCGATCAGGACCGCAAGATCATATATAACGCCGATTCATTGCCCGTGGGAACTGATGTGCGCAAGCTGACCGTAGCGATTACCTTCCCTTACTCGGTAAGTTCGGCCAAGTTTCATGTGACCGACGGCCTACTGATGCAGGACACGACCATCACCTATTCGAGCGAGACCAAGGATTCCATCGACTTCACGGGCAAGGTGAACTTGATTGTGACCTCACGTGATGGCAATCATGTGGCCAACTATGAGGTGAAGGTGAATGTGCACGAGGTGGAACCCGATCAGTTGGCATTTTCCTTGACCGACCGTCGCGACTTGCCCAACGTGAACAGCACACCCCATGCCGTGAAAGCTGTGATGCAGGAAGATGCCTTTTTGTGCCTTGTGCATGATGGTGACAAATATGTGCTGTCGAGCACTACCACGTTGGGGAATGGAACCTGGTCGAAGTCGGAATTGAATCTTCCTTTCATCCCCAATGTCAAGAGTCTGGTTGCGACAAGCGATGCCCTTTATATGCTTGACTCCACTGGCGAACTTTACCGCTCTACAGACAAAGGTGTGACATGGACCGACTGCGAGCAGGTGTGGGAGAGCATTGTGGGTGGCTATGAGCAAAGAGTGCTTGGCGTGTTGCGCGAAGACGGTGTTTACAAGCACGACGAGTATCCCCGTGCTTCGGGTTATGAGCCGAAGGCTGTACCTGCCGACTTTCCAGTGAGCGGAGCTTCGCCACTGGTGCAGGGAAATGGGGAGTGGAGTTCCCGCGATCAAGTGGTAATGGTGGGCGGTGTGTTGCAGGACGGCAAGCTGACCAATGCTACTTGGGGCTATGACGGCCAGCGCTGGGGAAGGCTCGACCTGAAAGAGAACACTATTCTACCGGCAATCGCCGATGCTGTGGTGATACCCTACTATACCTATGACGTCGACTCGACGCGTCACAGAGTGTCGGTAAAACAGATTACATGGTTGCTGATGGGCGGCCGACTGGCTGGTGGCGACCTGAGCCGTGTCACCTATGTGTCGCGCAATCAGGGCATGACTTGGCTGAAAGGTGACGCCGGGTTACAACAGCCTAACTTTATGCCGTCTTTCTATGGCGCACAGGCCTTTGTGCAAACTGAGGTATTGCCGGCTAAGCAATTGGCCCCCGCATCCACAGAAACCCAGCCTATCACTGAGTGGGAATGCCCCTACATCTACATTGTGGGAGGCTATGCCTCTGGTGGCAGCGTGCTGAACAACATCTGGAAGGGGCAACTCAACCGACTAACGTTCAGACCGCTGTTCTAAATTGAAAAAAAATAATTGCTTCGCATAATTTAAACCGCAATTTGCCGTTTTTCAAATTATAGTTCTAAAATTTCCTATAAATGAAAAAATTGATAGCAACAATAGTGATGGCATTTGTGCTAGTGGCTTCGGCTCAGGCACAGGACTACCGTTTTGAGGTAGGGCCGGCACTTGGCATGAGCGGTTATCTGGGAGACCTGAACAGGAGCAATCTGTTCAAGCACCCGGGCGTGGCAGGCGGTGGCGTGTTCAGGTATATCATGAACAGCCGCTTTGCGATAAAAGGCAGTCTGCTCTATGCTGGTATAAGCGGTAACAGCGACGATTGTGCCAATAAGTTCCCGGCCGGCGAGCATTATGAGTTCAGCCGCAGCCTCTTTGACCTGGGTGGACAGGTGGAATTCAACTTTCTGCACTTTGGTTCGGGACCCCGTTACAAAAAGTACAAAAGAATATCACCCTATATGACATTAGGTTTGGGTATGGTGCTATCGACTGGTGGTGGAAACACTGGAGCCAGTTTCAGCATACCTATGGGCGTAGGCGTGAAGTATAAGCTCAAGGAGCGCTTGAATCTGGGCTTCGAATTCACGATGCGCAAGGAGTTTGGCGACAAGATCGACGGGCTGAGCGACCTATATGGCGTGAAGCACAGTTTTGCCAAGAATACTGACTGGTATGCAGTGGCGATGTTCACAGTTACCTATGAGTTCAGCAAGCGCTGCACCAAATGTCATTATGTGGAATAACCAACAATAAAGAGAAACAGAGATTATCATGTCATTGATTGATAAAATAGACAAGACGAGAATTCCCAGCCATGTGGCCATCATCATGGATGGCAACGGTCGCTGGGCCAAGCAGCACGGCTTTGAACGGAGTACTGGCCACGAGAATGGAGTGACCACAGTGCGCCGCATAACCGAGATAGCAAGCGAGGTGGGTGTGAAATATCTCACGCTCTACACCTTCTCGACCGAGAATTGGAATCGTCCGCAGGCCGAGGTTGATGCGCTTATGTCGCTGGTAGTCTATTCAATCGAGCAGCAGACCCCTGATTTGATCAAGAATAACGTGCGACTGACGATGATAGGCGACCGGCAGCGCATGCCGCAATATGTGTGCGATCGTCTCGACAAATGTATGGCCGACACCTCGCACTGCACAGGTCTTGTGCTGTGCCTGGCGTTGAGTTACTCGTCGCGATGGGAGATTGTTGAGGCTTGCAAACGCATTGCCGGTGAGGTGCGCGACGGCCAACTCGACGTGGCCGCTATCGATGATGCCCTGTTCTCGTCGCGACTGAGCACAGCCGCCATGCCCGACCCCGACCTGCTCATTCGCACTGCTGGCGACCTGCGCATCAGCAATTATATGCTGTGGCAGATAGCCTATAGTGAATTGTATTTTACTCCTGTCTACTGGCCCGACTTCACAAAGGATAACTTTCTGGAGGCCATCATCGACTATCAGTCGCGTGAACGCCGTTACGGCAAGACCAGTGAACAGATAACCCACGATAACGAACAACAATAAGCCCTATGCGCTATACTATTATTTTCATTCTTGTTTCGATACTATCCTGTGCAAGCGCTTTTGCTCAAGACGAGACACGCACAGTGAACGACACCATATACAATCCTAAAGTGGTTTTCTCAGGCACCCCTCAGAAGTATGAGATTGCAGGCATAACAGTGTCGGGTGTGGAAAACTACGACGACTACATCATCATAGGCTATTCCGGACTGAGCGTCGGACAGCGTATTGACATACCTGGCGATGAACTGAAGGCTGCAGCCAAGCGTTTTTGGCGTCAGGGCCTCTTCTCGAAGGTGCAGATCAAGGTGACGAAGATGTATCAGGATAAGGCGTGGCTCGAATTTGTGCTCCAGCAGCAACCCCGCATTTCGCAGGTGAACTATGTGGGCATGAAAAGCGGCGAACGCAAGGATGTGGAACAGCGCCTAGGCTTGCAACTGGGTAACCAGATGACCCCTAATATCGCCGATCGCATCAAGCAGGTTGTGGAGAAGTACTTCAAAGACAAAGGCTTTGAGAAGGCCACTGTAGAAGTTACACAGCGTGAGGACTTGAGCCGACAGAACGAGGTGATTGTTGACATTGTGGTCGATAAGCACTCGAAGATAAAAGTACACAAGATTTACATTGAAGGTAACAATGTGCTGAGCGACGGTAAAATCAAGCGCACGATGAAGAAGACCAATGAGAAGGGTAGCCTGCTCAAACTCTTCAGCCAAAAGAAATTTGTGCAGACCGACTTTGAGGCCGACAAGCAGCGCATTATAGACAAGTATAACGAGATAGGTTACCGCGATGCACGCATTGTGAGCGACAGCGTGGTGAACTACGACGATAAGACAGTGGATGTATATATCACCATTGAAGAAGGCAAGAAATACTACATCAGTGGCGTGAAATGGGTGGGTAACACCCTGTATCCGTCGTCGTTCCTCGATGAGGTGCTTGGCATCAAGAAGGGTGATGTGTATAACCAAAAGTTGCTCAACAAGCGCACACAGGAAGATGACGATGCCGTTGCCAACATCTATATGGATAAGGGTTACCTGTTCTTCCAACTGATTCCTGTTGAATCGAGCGTTGAAGGCGATTCTATTGAGCTGGAAATGCGCATGTTCGAGGGCGATCAGGCCCGAATCAATAAGGTGATTATTAATGGTAATGACCGCCTGTATGAGAAGGTGATACGTCGCGAATTGCGTGTTCGTCCCGGCGACCTGTTCAGCAAGAGCGACCTGATTCGTTCGGCGCGCGAGATTGCACAGACGGGTCATTTCGATCCAGAGAAAATGGACATCCGCCCCGAGCCAAACGAAGAGAATGGAACTGTCGACATCGTGATGAATCTGGAATCAAAGGCCAACGACCAGATCGAGTTCTCGGCTGGTTGGGGTCAGACGGGTGTCATTGGCAAGTTGAGCTTGAAGTTCAGCAACTTCTCGATTCAGAATCTGTTCCATCCCTCATCGTTTAAGGGTATCATACCGCAGGGCGATGGCCAGACTTTCACCATTAGTGTGCAAACCAACGCTAAGTACTATCAGGCCTATAGCTTGTCGTTCCTTGACCCGTGGTTTGGTGGCAAACGCCCCAACTCGTTAAGTGTCTCGGCCTTCTATAGCCGCCAGACAGGTATCAACTCGTCGTACTACAACAAGCTTTATCAGAATAGCCTCTATAATGCTATGTATAATAGTTATGGTTATATGGGCAATTACTACGGCAACAACTACTATAACAACTATAATTACGAGGATGCCTACGACCCCAGCAAGTACTTGCAGATGGGTGGTATCACCATTGGCTTCGGTAAACGTCTGAAGTGGCCCGATGACTACTTTACCCTCTCGGCCGATATCAGCTATCAGTGGTATAGCCTGAAGAACTGGGAATACCTTTATTATATGAACAATGGTACGTCGAACTCTCTGGTATTCGGTGTTACATTGGCCCGCAACAGTATCGACAACCCGTTATATACCCGTCGAGGCAGTTCGTTCTCGTTGAGTTTCAGGGCCACACCTCCTGCCAGTCTCTTTGGTAAGAAGGACTGGAAGGCACTGTCGGAGAGTGGTACCGATGCTGCTAAGAAAGACTTGTATCACTGGATAGAGTACTGGAAACTGAAATTCCAGGCCCGTACCTATACACCGCTTACCGACCCCGACGGTCGCTGGACTCTGGTGCTCATGACCCGTGCCGATATTGGCCTGCTGGGCAGTTGGAACAAGCATCTGAAATCACCGTTTGAGACGTTCTATATGGGTGGCGACGGTATGACCGGTAGTTACACCTATGCAACCGAGACCATCGCCTTGCGTGGTTATGAGAACGGTCAGCTCACTCCATGGGGCAGCGAAGGTTATGCTTATGCTCGCTACGTGATGGAGCTTCACTTCCCGCTCATGCTCTCACAGAGTGCCACCATCTATCCGCTTGCCTTCCTTGAGGCCGGTAATGCATGGACCAGTGTGAGCAAGTTCTCGCCTTTCAGCTTGAAACGCTCGGCTGGTGTGGGCGTGCGCATCTTCCTGCCAATGCTTGGAATGATGGGTATTGACTGGGGCTATGGCTTCGACAAGGTGTTCGGAACGAAGGGCGGCAGCAACTTCCACTTTGTGCTGGGTCAGGAATTCTAAAAAGATTGGCATGAAAAATGCAGTAGATTTAACGTAATTAAGTTAAAACCTCTCGAAAATAAACTTTTTCCAAAAACGCAAGTCTAACCGACAAAATTAACTAAACACTGAAATAACAATGAAAAAGATTGCATTATTCATTTTTGCGCTCGTGGCATTTGCAACAACTGCCAGCGCACAGAAGTTTGCCTTTGTTGACCAGGAGTACATCTTGAAAAAGATACCTAACTATGAGATGGCCAATGAGCAACTCAACCAGATATCTCAGCGCTGGCAGCGCGAGGTAGACGCCCTTGAGAAAGAGGCCGACACCATGTATAAGAACTATCAGGCCGACATGGTGTTCTTGACTGATGAACAGAAGAAAAAGAAAGAAAGCGAGATTGTGGCCAAAGAGAAAGAGGCTTCGCAGCTCAAGTATAAGTACTTCGGCCCTCAGGGCGAGCTCTTCAAGAAGCAGCAGTCACTCATCAAACCCATCCAGGACGAGATTTATAATGCCTGCAAGAAGGTGTGTGAAGACCGCGGTTATCAGGTGATATTCGACCGTGCTTCCATTCAGGGTGCCATCTATGTATCGCCGCGTATTGATGTGACCGAGGAGGTGATCAGCAAGCTCGGCTATTAAGATTGAGAAAAAGAAAGAATTATTAACTATAAATTATTACATTAAGAATTATGTTTAAGAAAGTTTTAGTTGCAGCGCTTGTTGCCCTGCCCATGTGCCTTCAGGCACAATCGTTGAAATTTGGTGTGCTTAATCCTTCAGAGATTGTTCAAGTGATGCCTGAATACGCTACCGCACAGAACACCTTGAAGGCTGCCAGCGACAAATATGAGGCTCAGGCAAAGACCTTGCAAGAAGAATACAACAAGAAACTTGGCGAACTCGAGACTCTCGAGAAGAATAAAGCCGACCAGGCTACAATGGATGCCAAGATTAATGAGATTCAGGACCTGCAGCAGCGCATGCAGACCTTCCAGCAGACTGCCAGCAAAGACATGCAGCAGCAGCAGGAAACTCTCATGGCCCCCATTCAGCAGAAACTCATCGGTGCCATTCAGGCTGTAGGTGGAGCTGGCGGATATGCAGGCATTCTCGATGGTAGCGTGCTGCTCTACAAGGGTACTCAACTCGAAGACGTCGCAGCCAAGGTGAAAGCCCAACTCGGCATCAAGTAATCACCTGCCAAGCAAGAGAATATTTTATTACAGCTAATCCTATAAAAGCCCTCTCATATCAGGAACACATTTTACACCATTCTGAGTTGAGAGGGTTTATTTTATCAAAACAAAACATCGATTATGAAAACTACAGCAATCAAAACATTGGCTCTGTTCATGATGCTCATGTTGGGTATGCAGGCACAGGCACAGAACATCGACGAGAAGCAGATGGTGGGTAGCTACGAGTTCAACAAGTCGAAGGTGCAAGAGGCGTCCGACATGGGTATGACTATCACACTTGTGCTTAATGCTACACTCACACTCAATGCTGATCATAGCGTGGCACGCGAAGGCGTGATGGAGATGCAAATGCCCTTCAACGAAGAGGGTTTCTCTAACACTTTCATTCTCACATTTAACTTCAAGTCGATAGGCGAGACTTGGGCAGTTGAAGATGGCAATCTGGTGAATGACGTTAAGGACATTGATGTGAAATTCGTGGATGCAAAGGCTGAAAAGAACGACATGATCGCTGCCATGATGCTGGGCGAACTCAAGAAACAGGGTGCCGTTATGGAAGAAGGCATGAAGCAGAGTCTTGTGGGCAAATCGATTGAAAAGATCGTGAGCGTCGACGAGAAGGGAATTGCCACTGTGGGCAATTCAGGCAGCGACTTCTTCTACACTCGCAAATAATGCTTCTGTCGGTTTTGTCCGACTTGATATGTGGCATTCTTGTGCATCGCTGTTGATGCACATTCGCATAATATAATTAGCCCCCGGTGCTACACAGCTCCGAGGGCTAACTCGTTTATTCGGTTACTTGATTGCTCGATTTTTCGATTATTCGAGAATTTGTTTGCTTTAGAAAAACCTAAATGTGAAGTTTACAGGCCGAGTTTGGCTTTGACCAGTGGAGTGACATCGATGGCATCGGGGCCCATATAGGCCACTGGCGTGGTGGAAACGTCGATAATGTAAGTGAAGCCACCTTCAGCACCCACAGCCTTGATGGCACCGTTAATCTTTTCCATGATGGGCGCGTTGAGTTCTTTCTCGCGGGCGGCAATATCGGCCTCGGCCTTGTTGAGGAAGCGCTGAATCTTGTTGTCGCTTTCCTGGATGTCTTGCATGCGACGCTCCTTGATGGTGGCTGGTGTGGCGGCATCGGCATTCATGGTCTGGAATTCGGCAAACTTCTTGTTAAACTCTTCCTGCACAGTATTATATTCAGCCTGGTATTGTTGCGAGAATGCCCGCAGTTCGTTTTGTGCCAGAGTTTTCTCGGGCATAGCGTTGTAGATGGCCTTGACGTCGACATGGGCAATCTTGGCAGTTTGCGCCATGATGCATAGGGGTACAGCAGCGAGAAGGGTGAGCAATATTTTCTTCATGATTGTGTGAGAGTGTGTTATGAATAGTTATCGTTAAATTTTTGCTTTTAGATGAGCGAATTGCCCAAAATCACCTGCTTGAAGATTTCTTGCAAGTGCTTGAAGTTGTAGAGCCGGTCATTGACATCGGTGGGCCATTCATCGCTCGTCTTGGCGGGAATGGTCTGGAAGAGTTTGCCCTTGTCGAAGTAATAGCGGACCGATTGCTTCTGGCCAGTCTCATCGTCATCGAAGGTGATGAGAGCAAACAGCGGCTCGCTGGTCTCGGGGTCGTAGAGGTATTCACAGTAGTACTCGTGCCCGCCAATGTTGTAGCTCTGCGTCACGAATTGCAGGTCGCTTTGCCAGTTGATGCTGCCATCTTCGCGCTGGTCTTCTTCACTGAAGTCGAGACATGTGAAATAGAAGGTGATGTGCTCCTTGTGTGGGCCGCTGCCAGGATACATCTGATTGATGTCGATGGTCATCTGGTTGGTCATCATGGGCTCTTCCTGTGCCATGGCAATATGTTCGTGCACATCATTGTAGATGGCGCGTATGCGCTCAATCTGCTTGTTGGCTGCAGCAAAAGCCACAACTATGCCTAATGTGAGCAGCATTGTGAAAGAAAATACTCGTTTCATTGTGGTGAAAGTTATAGTTATTTTTACAAAGGTAATGAAAAAAGCGAAACAAAGAAAGAAAAGCGCCAAAAAATGCAGAAGGCCGAGCCCGTCGCGGGTTCAGCCTTCCTGGTAAGAAGCGTTTTTGCTATATCTTTTTTGTGCTTATGAAAAAACTTACATTTTTCTATACAGATTCGTCTTCTTTATTGGTTGACAGGATCTACGCCGTTCTCGTTCTGTGGCGGTGAGAGCAGTTGGCCATCTTCGTGGAGCTGACCTTGCTTGCCGCCTGGGCGCGGTCCTTTTTTGCCGTGGTGACGCGGTCCTTTACCATCGTGGTGCTGGCCCATCTTGCCGTCGGGTCGATGACCCTTGAAGTTGTGATGCGGCCTTTTGCCGTCGTGACGAGGACCGTTGCCGAACCCCATGCGGTGTTTGCCGCGCATTTCAAGCATTTTGCCGTATTTGGCCTGCTGCTCGGGTGAGAGCACTTTCATCACCTTCTTGTCGGTGTTCTCACGCTCTTTCTTCATCTTCTCGCCCATCTTTTGCATTTGCTTCATTTCGTCGCGGTAAATCTTTTCGACTTTTTCGCGCTGGGCGGGTGTGAGGTTCAATTCTTTAGACATGTGCTCGATGCGACCTTTCCCGTCGGGCATGTGTTGCACTTTCATTTCTTGTTGAGCAGTCATGGCTAAGGCCATGGGCATCATCATTGATAAAACTAAAACAATCTTTTTCATCTTTCTTTTGTTATTTAGACATTAT
>JAEEVB010000082.1 GCA_016287065.1 Muribaculaceae bacterium | reverse complement strand
CCGCCCCCAGAACAAAAGCCTTTCTCCATAAATTATCATTGAATTGAACCATGAATATTTTCTGACGCCCCTGAAGGGGCTTGCAGTGGAAATTTGGGGATGGATGGGATGGATGAAACTTTTGGGAAAAAGGGGAAAAGCGGGAAATTTTGCAAAGATGACGTTTTTCCTCTCACATAAGGGCCGGCACGCAAAGCAGGCTGACGCCGGTTGTTTATTTTGAAGAAGAACAACAGAATAGAATTATATAGATAGGTCATAAGACAGAAAATTGTGGGGATGGATGGGATGGACGGGAACGGCGGGAAAAATTGAGAAAGCTATTTTCTTAACTATTTGTTTTTTAGTGATATATGATAACTTGGTGTTGTTGGGTGACCATGATAGGTTGTACCGCAATCGTGATTTATTGTACCGCAATCGTGATTTATTGTACCGCAATCGTCGTTTTTCGTACCGCAAACGTCGTTTTTCGTACCGCGAACGTGGGGTATTGTACCGCGATCGATGGCTTCTTCCCACTCGAGGTCTTCGGCGGAGGCAAAGCGGTTGAGGTGACAGGAGAGCTTCAGTGGGATGCCCATGTACAGGTTTATGTCCCAGCGATTGCAGTTGACGACGCGCCATCGTCCTCCCTTGGACGTGCCTTCGTGCTGAATGAGTCGCAGGTGTTTGAGAATTTTTATGTGCCTGATGACGGTGGAACGTGCCAGTTGCAGTTGCTTGGCAATGGCCGTAATAGAGATGTAGCCATTGTGATTGATGATGACGCGGATGATGGCGGCTCGATAGCGGTTTCCGTCGATGAGTCGCGCGATAGCTGCATGATAAGTTTTAGGTAGTGTTTTCATGATGGTTGTAATTATAATGTTCGTATGTGTGGGCGAAGATAAGGGATGAGATGGTGGTATGAAATGGTGATAGCACGCAAAGACGACACGATAATCTCACAAAGCTGCGCCTAACGGCGACACAAAGCCGGCTGACGCCGGTTGTATATTTCGAGTGAGATGCTAGTTTTCTAATGTCTTTTCATCGTTTTTTTTCAAAAAAATACTACTTTTGTAAATTATAGATTATTTGGCATGAGATTGCTACTTAATCTTAAGGTCTTATTTAGCATTTAAATTAACTATTAATAGATCATGCCAAATAGATGTTTATATACAGATTCTTTTTGCAATTTTATCGATGCAGATCCTTCTGCTATTTTGGGAACGCTTCATGAAAATTATCATGGAGAAACCTTGACTTCAACTAATGAAGCTTGGAAGGGTGAGATTAATATATTGCAAAAAGTACTTTTACCATGGAAGGATGAAAATGCACAGATAGTTTTTGAATATGATATTCCTCGTCTAGGTAAACGTATTGATGTCGTACTATTGCTTAGAGGGTTGATTTTTTGTTTGGAATTTAAAGGTGGCCAAAAAGACATTCTTCAGGCTGATGTAGAGCAAGTAATGGATTATGCTCTTGATTTAAAGAATTTTCATCTATTCAGTCATGACAAAACAATTGTGCCTATTCTCGTCCCAACGTTGAGAGATACTTCTACCACAAAGTTTAAGGCATCTATATATGATGACAATGTTTATAACCCATTAATTTCTGGAGAGGACAATCTACAAGGGCTTATTTTAAAGGTTATTGAAAAATCGGGTATAGCGAATACACAAAATGAGAATTGGCTAATAAGCCCGTATTCTCCTACGCCTACAATTATAGAGGCAGCTAGGGCATTGTATGAGAATCATTCTGTAGAGGAAATTACTCGACATGAAGCGGATAAGGTTTCAACAGACAGGACGATACAATTTATATTGGATGTAATAGACGATAGCAAACTCAATGGTAAAAAAAGTATATGTTTTGTTACTGGTGTTCCTGGAGCGGGCAAGACGCTGGTAGGTTTGGAAGTGGCAATCAAGCAAACATATAGAAACGGAGAGAAGGATAAAGAGAATGGTGCGGTTTATTTGTCTGGCAATGGTCCATTGGTCGCAGTTATCACTGAGGCTTTAGCTCCAGATAACTATAAGAAATCTCAAGATGGGAAAAAATTGTCTGAATCACGTCGTGAAGTAAGTGAATTCATCCAGATTATTCACCGCTATCGTGACAACATGCTTGCTAAGATCAAGAATCCTGTAGAAAATGGTGTGGTTGAGATAGATCCAGAAAAGGCTATAAAACTAGAAAAAACTGGTTACGGTGAGGTCGAGCATGTGGCAATATTTGATGAAGCACAACGTAGCTGGACACATAAGCGGATTGCTAATTATCTAAAGCGTGGAGGAACATATGGTAATAAGTTGAAGGTACCTAATTTCCCAATGTCTGAAGCTGAATTCTTGATTTGGTCATTAGACCAACGCGAAGATTGGGCAGTTATTGTATGTCTTGTAGGAGGAGGTCAAGAAATTAATACAGGTGAGGCTGGCATTACGGAATGGATAAATGCACTGAATAATCGGTTTCACCACTGGAATGTGTATATTTCTCATGAGCTAACTGCTGCTGAGTATGCTGAGGGTAATGTGAATGCACTCCTTGCTGCTAATAGCAGAGTAAATTATTCTAAAGATCTTCACTTAAAAGTGAGTCTTAGGTCATTTAGGGCAGAAAAATTATCGGCTTTTGTTCATTCTTTTCTTGCATTTAATGATGATGCAAGAACACTATATACAGATGTGTCAAACCGCAATTATCCCCTCGTGCTTACTCGCGATATGAATAAAGCAAGGGCTTGGTTAAGAAAAAAAGCTCGAGGGACAGAACAAACAGGTATTCTAGTGACAAAAGTTGCAGCTCGTTTTAAGCCTCTAGCTGTGAATATCCTTGCGCAAGGCGATGAAAATGCAGTGCATTGGTTTTTAGAGGATAAGATGGACATTCGTTCTTCTAACTATCTTGAAGATGCTGCTACAGAGATTCAAGTGCAGGGACTTGAGCTTGATTACGCTTGTGTTCTGTGGGATGCTGATATGAGATGTGAAAACGGTCAATGGACTTTTTACAAATTTAATGGAAAGAGTAAGTGGATTCCTGAGAATAATGTTGATACTCAAAAGTATATGCTAAATGCGTACAGAGTTTTATTAACTCGTGCAAGACAGGGTATAATTATATGTGTTCCTTATGGCAATGGTAAATTGAATTCGGATGGATTCCCTGAAGATCCGACACGATTGCCTGAGTTTTATAATGGTACTTATGAGTATTTAAAATCACTTGGTCTAAAAGAGATTTAATTATTTTGGGGAGCGATAAGGGTCAATGGAGAGGCGTACGATAAAAGTAGTGGCGGCTATTATGGAGGATGGTGAAGGGCGTGTGTTTGCTACACAGCGTGGTTATGGTCCTTTGAAGGATGGCTGGGAGTTTCCTGGAGGCAAGATTGAAGCGGGAGAAACTCCAGAGGATGCGCTGAAGCGTGAAATCATGGAGGAACTGGATGTGCGTATCAATATTGATGATTTCTTGACAACGGTGGAATGGGACTATGAGACTTTTCACCTGTCGATGCGGTGTTATATGTGCCATGTAGAGAGCGGTGAAATGATTTTGAAAGAACATGAGGCAGCCAAATGGCTGCCGTATGAGGAAATTGATACGGTCAATTGGTTGCCTGCAGACTTGCTGGTAGTTGAGGCGTTAAAGCAAAGGTTGCTTGAAAGATAGGAGCTTTATTTGAGATGAGTGGGCGTTGTGTAACGCCATGCAGAGACATTGGTGAGCGGTAATTCGGTTATCAGGATTTGTGGAATTGAAAGAATTTGCCGAATTTTGTAGCCACAAACAGCCTTGTGATGCATCAATTATTTAGAAACAGTATTGGAATGAATATAAAACGAAAACTGATCATGTGCCTGGCGCTTGCAACTGTGATGACTTGTGGCGCGCAGGTGTCGACCAAAGATACACCGGTTCCCCCCAGAACAAAACAAAGTCGCAGTCAGGAACATGGCGTGGCCATGCCCGTGCCCCCCCGGCCGAATCGTGGCAGCGTGCGTGATGGTTCGGCCATGTCGCCGGGGTCTAAAAGCGAGAAGCAAGGCCGCAAGCACAAAAATAAATACCGTGAAGTAAGCTATCCCACCCCCAACTACGACACTTTGAGGGTGAATGAAGTGAAGGGCGTGATTCTGCACCACACCGCCGAACCCACCGTGGAGCATTCGCTGGATGTGCTCACCTCGAAGCAGCGAGGCGTGAGTACTCATGTGGTGATTGACACCGATGGCACGCGATATGTGATGTGTGCCCCAACGGTGGTTGCTTTTCATGCTGGCCGCTCGGTGCTGAACGGCCGCGAAGGGTGCAACAATTTCACGATAGGTATTGAGTTTCAGGGAAACACGCTTGAGTATCCGCTCACCGATGACCAGATTGCCAGTGCCATCGAATACCTGTTGCCCATCATGCGCGAGTATGAAATTCCGGTTGAAAATGTGGTCACGCATGAAATGGTGCGCAAGGCCTACAAGGAACGCTATCCCAATAGCAAGTGCTACAATAAGGTGGATATCACGCAGGTAGAGTATGAGCACTTTATGAAAGCGTTTAAGGCAAAGCTCGGCGTGGACCGAGGCGCCGGTCAAGTGCCACTTGTGGCCAGGGAAATAAAAAAAGCAGCGTTGCGTGGTGCAATGCTGCTCGGGAAAGTTAGTAGGGACGATCGGGTTCGAACCGATGACCTCCGCAATGTGACTGCGGCGCTCTGAACCAGCTGGGCTACGCCCCTATAACTGAAAAGCGATGCAAAGTTAGGAAAAAGTTTTGAATCGCACATCATTTTTTGCGAATATTTCGCCGATTTTTTTGAAAATGCCTGTTTTGCGGCTCTCTTGGGGTGGCTGCTGCGCGAGCCGATGGCGCTCCGTGGGGGAAGAGTCGCTGAATGAGGTCGCGGCGGTGCATGCGCGTGAGCGAGCGCACAATGTCGGGCTGGTACTGCTTCTCATACCAGAAGAAGTATTTGCGCTGGGCCAGTTTCTCGTCGGGCGTGTGTGCCGAAGCGATGGGCTGCAGCGTGTAGGGGTGGAATCCGGTGTAGAACGCCTCGGTAGAGATGGTCATGGGGGTGGGGGTGAAGTCCTGCACCTGCTCGAGGTGGAAGTTGAGGTCCTTGGTGATGGCGGCGAGTTCGGCCATGTCTTGCTCGGTGCACGCGGGGTGCGACGAGATGAAGTAGGGGATGAGCTGCTGCCGCAGGGCATACTTGAGGTTGATGCGGTCGAAGAGCTGCTTGAACTGCTCGAAGAGGGCGAACGAGGGCTTGCGCATGACGTTGAGCACCGCGTCGCTGGTGTGCTCGGGAGCCACCTTGAGCCGGCCCGAGACGTGGAAGCGTATGAGCTCCTCGTTGAACTGCGCATTCACCTTGTCGATGGCGGGATTGCCGGTGCGGTGCATCGAGAGGTCGTAGCGCACACCGCTGCCAATGAACGACTTCTTGACCTGGGGCAGGGCGTCGACGGCGTGGTAGATGTCGAGCAGGGCACTGTGGTCGGTGTTGAGGTTGGAGCAGGGCTTGGGGTGCAGGCACGAGGGGCGTGCGCAGCGCTGGCAGCGCTCCAGGTCGATGCCGTGCATGCCATACATGTTGGCGCTGGGGCCTCCGAGGTCGGAGATGTAGCCCTTGAAGTCGTCCATCTGGGTCACCTGCTTCACCTCGCGCATGATAGACTGCTTGCTGCGGCTGGCGATGAACTTGCCCTGGTGGGCGCTGATGGTGCAGAAGGCGCAGCCGCCAAAGCAGCCGCGGTGCAGGTTCACCGAGTGGCGAATCATCTCGTAGGCGGGAATGCGTTTGCCCTGGTAGCGGGGGTGCGGCAGGCGGGTGTAGGGCAGGTCGAACGAGGCGTCGATTTCCTGCGTGGTCATGGGCGGATTGGTGCGGTTCACCTTGATGGCGATGTCGCCCGTAGCCTGCCACAGGTTGTGGCCGTGCCACAGGTTCGACTCCACCTCGATGTGGCGGAAGTTCTCGGCCTGACACTTCTTGTCGGCGAGGCACTCGTCGAAGGAGTGCAGCACCACATCGTCGCCGCCGGTGGGGATGGCCGAGAGGGGCATGCGCACCACCGTCTGGGGTATGTCGGTGAGCTGGTCGATGGTGGCGCCGCTGCTCAGCGCGTCGGCAATGGCGATATTGGGTTTCTCGCCCATGCCATAGATGAGCAGGTCGGCCTTAGAATCGATGAGAATGGAGGGGCGCAGACGGTCTTGCCAGTAGTCGTAGTGCGCCAGTCGTCGCAACGAGGCCTCGATGCCCGCAATCACCACCGGCACATCGGGGAAGAGCTGCTTGAGGATGTTGGCATAGACGATGGTGGGGTAGTCGGGCCGCTGTCCGGCGCGTGCGTCGGGGGTGTAGGCATCGTCGCTGCGACGGCGACGGTTGGCGGTGTAGTGGTTCACCATCGAGTCCATGGCGCCAGCGCTCACGCCGAAGAACAGACGCGGGCGGCCCAGCTTGCGGAAGTCGCGCAGGTCGTCGCGCCAGTTGGGCTGCGGCACGATGGCCACGCGGTAGCCCTGCGCCTCGAGCACGCGGCCAATGACCGCCGTGCCCATCGAGGGGTGGTCGATATAGGCATCGCCAGTGAAGAGGATCACATCGATGTAATCCCATCCGAGGTGCTGCACCTCCTTGACCGTAGTGGGCAGCCACTGCCCTTGTATCTTTGCCATGATTAAGAAGGAACTAATCTTTTAAACATCCAATGGGTACAATGGCAATTCCATCTTCGGTGCTATAGGCATAATCACCAATGGCAGTAAGAACCATCAAGAAAGATGGTTTCTTCATTTTGTCGGTGTCAATTTTGTTGGTCAATGTTTTAAGCGTTTTTATGCCATCTGCAATGAGCTTGTCGCCGCCAAGTTTTATTTCTACTAAACCATAACGGCCGTCGCGCAGATGAATAACCGCATCACATTCAAGGCCATTCTTATCACGATAATGATAGACATTGCCATTTAATGCTTCGGCAAAAACGCGCAGGTCACGAATGCATAGGGTTTCAAACATAAGCCCAAAAGTGTTCAAATCATTAATCAGATCGTTTGGGCCAAGTCCAAGCACAGCGGTAGCAATGGAGGGATCGGTGAAATAGCGTGTGTCGGAAGTCCTTATGGCTGTTTTAGAACGAAGGTTTGGATTCCAGGCTTCCACGTCTTCGACTACAAAAATGCGTTTCAGTGCTTTGATGTAGGATGCAATGGTGTCTTCACTGAAACTTTCGCCTTCATTAGCAATTAAATCGGCTCGTATGGTTCCATAACTTGCTTGTGACCCTTGATGACGAGCAAGTGAACGCATGAGACGGTGAACGCGGTTTGGGTCTTTTGGTGACCCGTTGACGAGTTGAATGTCTCTCTGTTCTACGGCTGTAATGTAGTCAAATGCTTGGTCAAGAGCAATCTCGTTGGCCATGTCGACAGCCAAAGGCCATCCTCCGCGACATGTCAAGAAAGCGACACGTTGCAAGTTGAGATGTGAGGTGCCCGCTATATGATTACACTCATTATTAAATATTTCTGCAAGTGAGACTTCTCCAGTTGAATCGTTTGATTCCCAAATCGACATGGGACGCATCCTGAGCCAACCAAATCGCCCAGTGCCACTATGAAGCACTTGACTCATATCAGCCGGAACTGAAGATCCTGTCAGAATGAAATCTCCAAGATGAGCAGTGTGGTCGGCTTCAAATCTAATGGTGTCCCATAGTTGTGGAGCAATTTGCCATTCATCAATCAGTCTAGGCTTTTCGCCTTGAAGCAGTAACTGAGGGTTAATTCTTGCTAACTGAATGTTTTGTTCTATTTTACCTGATTCAGACATGTACAATACGCTACGGGCAATTTGCTCGGCTGTAGTAGTCTTTCCGCACCATTTGGCACCTTCGATGAGAATCGCTCCCTTCCCTGCCAGTTTTCGTGCGAGTAATCGGTCAGCAATCCGTGGTTTATAGTCATTTGTCATAGTCTTGATCTGATGATTCAGGCTGCAAATATAGTAATTATTTTTTATGATTCGGTTATTTGGCGCAAAATTATTCGGGCGTTTGGCTGAATTTCATTCGGGTATTTGGCTGAATTTCGTTCGGGCGTTTGGCCGAGAATTATTCGGTGTTGAGGCGTTTCTGGAGTTTGAGCATCTCGTCGCGGTACTGTGCCGCCTCGATGAAGTCCATGCGGCGTGCGGCGTCGAGCATCTGCGTCTTGAGTCGCTCGATGGCCGTTTCGAGCTGGGGCCGCGACATGTAGGCCACCACAGGATCGGCCACGATGCCGGCGGCGGGGTTGAACTCGGCGGCGAGCTGCGTGTTGCGGTCGTTGATGCCGGTGACGTTGCTCTCGTAGCGGCGTGCGTGCGAGATGGAGTCGGGCGACGACGGGATGTCGGTGTCGACGCCGATGATGGCGTTGCGCGCCTTGACGATGGCCTGCGGCGTGATGCCGTGCTCCTCGTTGTACTTGAGCTGCAGGGTGCGTCGGCGCTCGGTCTCGTCGATGGTGAGCTGCATCGACTCGGTGATGCGGTCGGCATACATGATGACCTCGCCGTTGAGGTTGCGGGCCGCACGGCCGGCCGTCTGGGTGAGGGAGCGGCGGCTGCGCAGGAAGCCCTCCTTGTCGGCGTCGAGGATGGCCACGAGCGAGACTTCGGGCAGGTCGAGGCCCTCGCGCAGCAGGTTCACGCCCACGAGCACATCGATGGCGCCGGCGCGCAGGTCGTCGATGATCTGTATGCGGTCGAGGGTCTCCACATCGCTGTGCATGTAGGCGCAGCGTATGTCGAGGCGTGCGAGGTAGTCGGTGAGTTCTTCGGCCATGCGCTTGGTGAGGGTGGTGACCAGGGTGCGCTCGTGACGCTCGACGCGCAGCTGTATTTCCTCGATGAGGTCGTCGACCTGGCCCTTGGAGGGTCGGACGGTGATCTTGGGGTCGAGCAGGCCGGTGGGGCGAATGATTTGCTCGGTGACGACGCCCTCGCTGCGCTCGAGCTCATAGTCGGCGGGCGTGGCGCTCACATAGATGGTCTGCCCCGTCATCGCCTCGAACTCCTCGAAGCGCAAAGGGCGGTTATCGACAGCGGCCTCGAGACGGAAGCCGTAGTTCACAAGGTTGATTTTGCGCGACTGGTCGCCGCCGTACATGGCGCGCACCTGGGGCACGGTGACGTGGCTCTCGTCGATGATGGTGAGGAAGTCCTTGGGCAGGTAGTCGAGCAGGCAGAAGGGGCGCATGCCCGGTTCGCGGCCGTCGAAGTAGCGGGAGTAGTTCTCGATGCCCGAGCAGTAACCCACCTCGCGAATCATCTCGAGGTCGTAGGTGACGCGCTCGTAGAGTCGCTTGGCCTCGGCCGGACGGCCCTCGCGCCTGAAGGCCTCGACCTGGGTGCCGAGATCCACATCAATC
>JAEEVB010000081.1 GCA_016287065.1 Muribaculaceae bacterium | reverse complement strand
ATGTGTATTGCTAGTATCCTTCGGCTATGGAGAACAACGAGCCGCCCACCTATCAGCAAGTGGCACAAGCAAAAGCCAAGAAAATCCATTTTTATCAATTCGTAAACTATAAATGGGAGGAGATGAGCGACACGCCACCTGCTATTCGTGGCGATGTGAATGGTGATGGCAAGGTGAACGTGACCGATGTGACCACGCTGGTTAACATGATTCTGGGTGTGGTGGCCAAAGACATGGAGCGTGGCGACATTAACGGTGACGGCAAGATGAATGTGACCGATGTTACGGCGTTGATTAATATTATCTTGGGTGTCAGTTGACACGCAAGATAATGGTTGAGGTTGAGAGTTGATGGTTGAGGGTTCGCCTATAGGGCGAGTTTGAGAGTTTAGGGAGTAAGGAAAAGAAAGGCATGGCGGCATCGGAAAACCGGTGCCGCCTCGTGATTGTTGGTGCAAGGTGAAGTGAGATAAAAGTGTGGATAAATCTGGAATTGTTAATAATTTCATTAAAAAATCCTTTCTTTAAATAATAAATAATTATTATATTTGCAAAGATTTACCAGCACCTTGCCGTGCTTGGGCTCTTAAGTGTGGCCTGAGTGCCTGTCAGTAAGGTGTTTGGGTTGTTGAGTTCAGTTCGTTGTTGAGAAATTTATAAAACAGCATATTTTAAACTTATGGTTTTAATCGGTATTCAAAGTACTACCCTGGCAGTCACAGCGGCAATCACTGGTATTGTTCTGGTTGTGGGTGCTCTGGTAATTGCGCGCCTAATAGGCCCCCATTCTTACACAAAGATGAAGGGTGAGCCTTATGAGTGCGGTATTCCCACTCGTGGCGAGAGCATGTCGCAGTTTCATGTGGGTTATTATCTGTTTGCAATCCTGTTCCTGATGTTTGATGTGGAAACGGTGTTCCTGTTCCCATGGGCAGCCATCTGCAAGCAGATAGGCACCACCGCCTTGCTGGCAGTGGGCACATTCCTGGTGATATTAATTTTAGGTCTGGCTTATGCCTGGAAGAAAGGAGCGTTGAGATGGAAATAAAGCGACCGAAAATCAAGAGCATGAAGCATGAAGACTTCAAGGACAACGAGTATATCGACCAGCTGGTGGCCGAGCTGAATGCAGCCGGTACCAATGTGGTTGTGGGTAAGCTTGACCAGTTGATTAACTGGAGCCGCTCGAATTCGTTGTGGCCCTTCTGCTTCGGAACAAGCTGCTGCGCCATCGAGTTCATGTGCCTGGGTGCAGCACGCTACGACATGGCACGATTTGGCTTTGAGGTGGCACGCAACTCACCCCGCCAGGCCGACTACATCATGTGCCAGGGAACCATCACCTATCGCATGGCGCCTGCACTGCTTCGCCTCTATGAGCAGATGGCCGAGCCCAAATATGTGATTGCCTGTGGCGGTTGCACCATATCGGGTGGCCCCTTCAAGAACAGCTACTGTGTGGTGAAGGGCGTTGACGAGATTATTCCCGTTGACGTGTATATGCCCGGTTGCCCTCCGCGTCCTGAAGCCATGTTCTATGGCCTGATGCAGCTGCAACGCAAAATCAAGACGTCGAAATTCTTTGGCGGTGCCAACCGCAAGGAAGAGCGCAAGAAATTCTTTGAGGCCAAGGCCGCCGAAGAGAAAGATGCCGCCATGCGTGCCGAACAGATGCGCCTGGCCCGCGAGTCGAAGGCCCCTGTGCTCGAATAAACAATCAATAGAATATTAACTGAACCCCGAAAAGGATACACATTAATTATATGGCAGACATTCAAGAAAAAATCGGCGCCTTGTGTCCAGAGGCCCAATTCGATACCTCGGGTGAACTGTTGCTGGTAACAGTGCCCGACGAGAAGTGGCACGCGCTGGCCCAAGCGCTCAAGGAGGAACTGCACTACGACTACCTGACTGCACTTGTGGGTGTGGACTGGAAAGACTCGCTGGGCTGTATGTACTACCTGACGAACACAGCCACCCAAGAGATGCTTCATGTGAAGGTGTCGACCACTGACCGAGAGAATCCTCGCCTGCACACGGTGAGCGATGTGTGGGCAGTGGCCAACTATCAGGAGCGCGAGGTATATGACTTCTTTGGCATCGTCTTTATCAATCATCCCGATATGCGTCGTTTCTTCTTGCGCAACGACTGGGTGGGTTACCCCCTGCGCAAGGATTATGACGACAGCCCCGAACTGAACCCGCTGCGCCTCAATCCCGAAGAGAACGAGGACGACACCTTTAGCCTTGTGGAAGAGGCCGACGGCACATTGAAGCGCATCGACAAGAAGGTGTTTGGCCCTGAAGAATATGTGATAAATGTGGGCCCGCAGCACCCCTCTACCCATGGTGTGATGCGATATCGTGCCTCGATTGAGGGTGAGCTGGTGAAGAAGATTGATGTGGTGTCGGGTTACATACATCGCGGCATCGAGAAGCTGTGCGAAGGCATGAGCTATCAGTCGACGCTGCTCTATCCTGAGCGACTCGACTATATGGCTGCTCACATGAACCGCCATGCCGTGTGCCTGTGCCTTGAAAAGGCTTTGGGCATTGAAGTGCCTCATCGTGCCGAACTCATTCGCATGATGATGGACGAGCTGATGCGCCTCTCGTCGCACCTGCTCTCGTATGGTTGCTTGACCATGGACCAGGGTGCGACCACCGCTTTCTTCTACGGTTTCCGTGAACGCGAACTTATTTATGATATCTTTGACAAGACTTGCGGCGCCCGCATGTCGATGAGTTATAGCACCATAGGCGGTGTGGTGAAGGATGTGCATCCCGACTTTATCAAGGATGTGCGCCACCTGTGCGCCATCATGCCCGAAAAACTAAAGGAATACCACAAGCTGTTCACCGGCAATGTGATTGCAATGGGCCGAATGAAAGATGTGGGTATCTTGAGTAAGGAAGATGCTATCAACTATGCCATCACGGGTCCGTCGGGACGTGCTTCGGGCGTGCATTGCGACGTGCGCAAGTGCCATCCCTACTCACTTTACAACGAAGTGGAGTTTGACGAGGTGCTGCTCGACAAGGGCGACAGCATGGACCGCTATATGGTGCGCATGAAGGAGATGGAACAGAGCGTGAAGATACTGGAACAGTGCTGCGACATGCTCGAGAAAGAAGGCATCGAGGGCGAGTATTGCGCCAAGGTGCCTAAGATGATCAAGCTGCCCGCCGGTCACTGGTATCAGCAGGTTGAGGCCAGCCGTGGCGCCTTTGGCGTCTATATCGAGAGCGATGGTGACCCCAAGCCGTTCCAGAAACCCTATCGCATGCACTTCCAGTCGCCATGCTTCAATCTGGTGGGTGTTGTAGACTTGACCTGCAAGGGCAACCTGTTTGCCGACCTCATCAGCATCACAGCATCGATCGACTATGTGATACCCGATATCGACAGATAAAAGAAGAAAACAAGAACAATAACAAACACACATTAATATATTATGTTTGACTTTAGTATAGTTACAGGCTGGATCGACAATTTGCTGCGTAACACGCTGTCGTGCCCAGGTTGGCTCACTTCTACAATTGAATGCATCCTGGTAGCCGTTGGCCTCTTGCTGGCCTATACGGTGATAGCCATGTTTTATATCATGTATGAGCGCTGGGTGTGCGCCTGGATTCAGTGCCGCCGCGGTCCTATCCGTGTGGGTCCTGGTGGTCTGCTTCAGATATTTGCCGACGTGTTCAAGATTCTCACTAAGGAGATTGTGACGTTGTGGCATAACGACAAGTTCCTGTTCTGGCTCGCCCCCTTCTTTGTGGTAACGGCATCGGTGCTCACCTTTGCCTGCCTGCCTTGGGGCAAAGGAATGCAGGTGATAGACTTCAACATAGGCGTGTTCTTCATCATTGCCGTGTCGTCGCTTGGCGTGCTTGGCATCTTGTTGGCAGGCTGGTCGAGTAACAGCAAGTACACCTTGCTGGGTGCCATGCGAAGTGGTGCGCAGATGGTGAGCTACGAGCTCTCGGTGGGCATCTCCATTCTCACCGTGGTGTGCCTTGCCGGCACCATGAGCATCAGCGGCATTGTAGAGGCTCAGAACGATGGCTGGTTCATCTTCAAGGGCCACTTGCCTGCTATTATCGCCTTTGTGATCTACATCATTGCTGCCAATGCCGAGAACAACCGTGGCCCGTTTGACTTGCCTGAGGCTGAGCACGAACTTACTGCCGGTTATCACAGCGAGTACTCGGGTATTCACTATGGTCTGTTCTATCTGGCCGAATACCTGAACCTGTTTATCGTGAGTGGCATTGCAGCATTGCTGTTCCTTGGCGGCTGGATGCCGTTGCACATTCCTGGTTGGGAAGGTTTTAATAAGGTGATGGACTTCATACCGTCGACCTTCTGGTTCCTGGGCAAGGCCTTCTTCATGACCTTCGTGTTCATGTGGATTCGCTGGTCGTTCCCTCGCGTGCGTATTGACCAGATGCTTGCACTGGAGTGGCGCATTCTGATGCCCATCGGGCTGGTTAACCTCGTGATTATGGCGCTGTGTGTGTCGTTCAACTGGGTTTTCTAAATTGTAAATAATAACCTAAATAAAATACATTCGTGATTATGGCTGAAAGTTATGGTAAAATAACTCAAGTAATCGGACCTGTTGTTGATATTGCATTTGAAGGAGACGGCGTAACCCGCCCGGCTATCTATACAGCCCTTTCGGTGCCTCGCAACGACGGCTCGAATCTAATACTGGAAGTGGAACAGCACATAGGCGAGAACACCGTGCGTTGTGTGGCTATGGACAGCACCGATGGCTTGAAACGCGGTACGAAGGTGACAAACCTGGGCCGTCCTATTTCGGTGCCTACCGGTGAACAGGTGAAGGGTCGCTTGCTCAATGTGATTGGGCAGCCCATCGACCACCTTGCCCCGCTGCAGGCCACAGAACGTCGTGCTATTCACCAGCCAGCTCCCGCATTTGCCGATCTGTCGATCTCACAGGAGATTCTTTATACCGGTATCAAGGTGATTGACCTGATTGAACCTTTCTCGAAAGGTGGTAAAATCGGTCTGTTTGGAGGTGCCGGTGTGGGCAAGACGGTGCTTATCATGGAGCTCATACATAACATTGCTCACGGTCACAACGGCTTCTCGGTGTTTACGGGTGTGGGCGAACGCACACGTGAAGGTAACGACTTGCTTCGTGAAATGATTGAGAGCGGTGTGATTCAATACGGCGAAAAATTCCGTGAAGGCATGGAGAAAGGCGAGTGGAACCTGAATGATGTGGACATGGAAGCCGTGAACTCGTCGCAGGCAACTCTGGTGTTCGGCCAGATGAACGAGCCTCCCGGTGCGCGTCTGCGCGTGGCACTGTCGGGTCTGACTGTTGCCGAGCAGTTCCGCGATCAGGACGGTGGCGGCAAGGACATCTTGCTCTTCATGGACAACATCTTCCGTTTCACTCAGGCTGGTTCGGAGGTGTCGGCTCTGCTGGGCCGCATGCCGTCGGCTGTGGGTTATCAGCCAACACTTGCCTCTGAGATGGGTAAGTTGCAGGAACGCATCACTTCGACCAAGAGCGGCAGTATCACCTCGGTTCAGGCCGTGTATGTGCCTGCCGATGACTTGACCGACCCTGCTCCTGCCACCACCTTCAACTTCCTGGATGCAACCACGGTGTTGAGCCGTAAGATCACCGAGCTGGGTATCTATCCCGCTGTTGACCCTCTGGCATCGACTTCGCGCATCATGGACCCGCACATCATTGGCGAGGAGCACTACAATGTGGCACAACGCGTGATAGGTCTGCTCCAGAAGTACAATGAGTTGCAGGACATCATTGCCATCTTGGGTGTTGATGAATTGAGCGACGACGATAAACTAGTTGTGTCGCGTGCACGTCGTGCCCAGCGATTCCTGTCGCAGCCCTTCTTTGTGGCTGAGCAGTTCACTGGTGTGCCAGGTGTGATGGTTCCGCTGAACGAGACCATACGCGGTTTCAAGATGATTCTTGACGGTGAGGTCGATCACTTGCCCGAACAGGCGTTCTTGAACGTGGGTACCATCGACGATGCCATTGCCAAGGGCGAGAAACTGCTTGCACAGGCACAGGCTTGATGCCCCGTTTCCTACCGCGTAATTAAAGAAGATAATTATTCACAATAGCAATATATGACACTGAAAATCATATCGGCCGAGAAAGTAGAATTTGAGGGAACTGTGGAATCGGTCACCTTGCCAGGCGCAAAGGGACTATTCCAGGTGCTCAAGAATCATGCTGCTCTCATTTCGGCCCTGAACAAGGGCACCATTACCTATGTGTCGCAGGGTGAAACTCACACTCGCGAGATATTGGGAGGCGTTGCTGATATCAAGAACAATGTGGTGTCGGTCTGCTTATATTAAACTGATGATGAAAAAGGTTATAACCGCAATAGTGGCCCTTGTGATAATCGCTCTTATGGCTTTTGGCTATATGAGTGCCTCGCATCATGCCGCCGAGGGTCATGAAACTAAACTTGACCCCAAGGAGGTGATATTTGAGCACCTGGGCGATGCCTATGGGTGGGAGGTGCCATTTTCTCATCATTATCGCATACCGCTGCCCATTATCGTGCACGACAATAGCGGTTGGCACTGCTTCTTGTCGAGCCGTCTTGCCGAAGGTCAGGAATATGATGGATTCAAGATTGCGACCGAAGGCGAATACAAAGGCAAGGTGGTGAGTGCCGACGGCACGCGTCCGCTCGACTTCTCGATCACGAAAAATGCCTTTGGTATCATGATTGCCATGGTGCTGGTGATGCTCATGGTGTTCAGCATCAAGCGTTGGTACAAGAAGCATGGCATGAAGGCCCCGCGCAAGGGCACTGCCTTGCTCGAGGTGATCGTGGACTTTGTGTATACCGATACCATACGTCCCATCATGGGTAGGGAAGCGCCCAAGTATGCTCCCTATTTGCTCACGGTGTTCTTCTTCATCCTCACGATGAACCTATTGGGACTGATCGTCATCTTCCCAGGTGGTGCCAACCTCACAGGCAACCTTGCCGTGACGCTGGTGCTTGCCGTGTGCACCTTCTTGATGACCAACCTCACGGGCACCAAGGAATATTGGAAGGAAATCTTCTGGCCCGATGTTCCCGTGGCGCTCAAGTGCCCCATGCCATTGATGCCCATTATCGAGATCTTTGGCATCTTCACCAAGCCCATTGCCCTCATGATTCGTCTCTTTGCCAATATGATGGGTGGGCACATGGTGGTGATAGTGTTCACACTGCTGATATTCATCTTTGGAGCCTATGGCGTGGCCGTGGGAGTGGGAACGTCGATATTCTCGCTTGCCTTCTCGCTGTTCATGCTGCTGCTCGACACACTGGTGAGTTTCATCCAAGCTTATGTGTTCACGATTCTCTCCACAATGTTTATCTCGATGGCTCATGTGCACCATCACGTGAACATCCCGGTTAATAAAGAATAATAATAAAAACAAAAACAATAACAATTAAAACTGAAAAACTATGTTAGGAATGATTTTAGCCGCTGACGCTCTCGCAAAGTTAGGCGCAGCAATCGGAGCAGGTATCGCAGCAATAGCAGCAGGTATCGGTATTGGTAAGATTGGTGGATCGGCTATGGAAGCCATCGCTCGTCAACCCGAATCAACAAACGACATTCGAAGCAACATGATTGTGATTGCAGCCCTTATTGAAGGTGTTGCCTTCTTCGCACTCATCGTTTGCATCCTTGCTATATTCCTTTAATTTATAACAACCTTAATCAATGGAACTTTTTAAGCCCGAATTTGGTTTAGTCTTCTGGATGTTTGTGGCATTCTTGTGCCTCTACTTCATCCTGGCTAAATTTGCGTGGCCATTCATCATCAAGAGCATGGAGAAGCGTGCCGACCTCATCGACAAAGGCGTGGCCTATGCGCAAGAAGCAAAGTCGCACCTCGACAATGCTAAGGCCGAGGCCGACAAGGTGATAGCCGAAGCCCGCAATCAGCAGGCCGAGATACTGCGCGAAGCTGCCAAGATGAAGACCCAGATAATTGAAGACGCCAAAGTGACAGCTTCGGCCGAAGCCCAGAAAGTGACAGAGGCCGCACAAGTTTCTATTGAACAGGCACGCCGCGAATCTGAGAAACAGCTCAAGGAAGAAGTGTCGGAACTGGCCTTGCAGATAGCCGAGAAGATACTTCGCAAGAACATGAGCAGCGACACGGCGCAAAAGGAACTTGTGAACAAATTACTGAACGAGGTTGAGATTAAAAACTAAGTAATTATGAACGACGGACTTATACCGCGTAGATATGCAAAGGCCCTTTACAAGTATGCTGTAGAGAATGGTGATTCAGAAGTCATCTACAAGCAGCTGAAAGAGCTCAATTTCAGTTATTCGGGAATTAATGACCTGAAAAAGGTGATGCTAAATCCGCACATTCCCGATAGCGACAAGAGCCGTATGTTGCTAGTGGCCGCGGGTGCCAAGCCTGGAAGTTCGCTCGACAAATTCATATTGCTGGTTCTTAAGAACAATCGTGCTGAATTTTTGCGCCGCATAGCGCTATCCTATGTTCGTCTTTACCGAGAGGAACACAACATTGCCAAGGTCGAGATTGTGATGGCAACCCAGTTGCCCGACGATGAGATCAAGGCAATAACCGACATCGTGGAGCGTCAGCTCAAAGGCATGACCCTTGAAATCTCACAGCGCATCGACCCCGAAATCATTGGTGGTTTCATGGTGGTAATCGATTCGCTTGTGCTCGATGCTTCGGTTAAGAATGAATTACAAGAATTGCGTTTAAAACTCCAAAGGAAATAAATCACTGATATGATCAACCCAAGTGAAATATCCGACATACTGAAACAACAGTTGAGCGACGTGGAGCGAAAAGTGTCGTTCGAGGAAGTTGGTACTGTGCTGGAAGTGGGCGACGGTGTTGCGCATGTCTACGGACTGGAAAACGTGGAGGCCAATGAACTCGTGGAGTTCGAGAATGGTGTCACGGGCGTAGCTATGAACCTTGAGGAAAGCGACGTGGGCGTCATTCTGCTCAATGAAGTAGACTCCATCACCGAGAACATGAAGGTGCGCCGCACTGGTGAAATCGCCTCTATTCAAGTAGGCGAGGGCTTGCTGGGCCGCGTGGTGAATGTGCTTGCAGAACCCATCGATGGAAATGGCGAGATTGAAGGCGACCGCATTCGTCTGCCACTCGAGCGCAAAGCCCCCGGTGTCATCTTCCGGCAGCCTGTGAAGGAACCGTTGCAGACGGGTCTCAAGGCCATCGACTCGATGATTCCCATTGGCCGTGGCCAGCGTGAGCTCATCATTGGCGACCGCCAGATTGGCAAGACTGCCATCGCTATCGACACCATCATCAATCAGCGTTCGTGCTATGAGGCTGGAAAGCCCGTGTATTGCATCTATGTGGCAATAGGGCAGAAGGCTTCGACTGTGGCTGCTCTGGTGAACAAGCTACGTGAGTATGGC
>JAEEVB010000080.1 GCA_016287065.1 Muribaculaceae bacterium | reverse complement strand
TAGATACGGTTGCGGGTGGTGTAGTCCATACCGAAGTTGATGGCCAACTTCAGACCCTGACGCCAACCATATTTTTCGAGGTCGCTACCAAACACGATGCCAGTACGCAGACCAGCGATGTCGCGCTTGTTCGAAGCCTTGTCAAGAAGAAGCATACCCAGTGAGCTGAAGTCGTTCAGGTTACCAGGACGTGCAGCGTTCTCACCCCAGTCGTACTGGATGTTACCGTCGTTGTCATACACACTGTTGCCAGCTGCATCTTTCAGATAAACGGGGAATAAGGGGTTGATGAACTGTGCGGTGTACCAGGGGTTACTTGTTGCAGTGTCATCATAGTCACTGAAGTTGCTGGTAGAGTGAGCCAGCGAGGTGTTGATGTTAGCAGCAAACCAGTCGTTCACCTGAGTGTCGACATTAGCACGGGCACTGTAGCGCTCGAAGCTTGTGGTCTGCAGAATACCATCCTCGTTCAGATAACCGAGCGAGAACATGAAACGGGTCTTGTTAGTACCGCCGTTGAACGAAACAACATGCTCGTGACGGAAGGCATTCTTGCGAGTCACAGCATCCAGCCAGTCTTCGTTCCACACGCTCTGAGCGTCGGGACGCACTTGACCAGTAGCGGGATCAATGATGTTTGCCCAAGAATAGTTCTTGAAGGGGTTATACAGCTCGCCACCAAGTTGCTTGCCTAAGCTCTGACGGGCAATTTCCTCGGCCTGAGCCCAGCCATAAGCATTGTCGAAGTGAGCCTGGTTACGCAGTGCCTCATAAGTCAGCTGTACGAACTCTTTCTGGTCCACATTGTCGTAACGCTTGGTAGCACGATTCGACCAACCAACGGTTGAACGCCAGGTCACATTAGTGCGGCCTTCAGCACCACGCTTGGTTTGAATCATGATGACACCGTTAGCACCACGGGCACCATACAGAGCAGCTGCCGATGCATCCTTCAGCACGGTCATCGATTCGATATCGTTGGGGTTGATATCGCTCAAGTTACCGTCGTAGGGAATACCATCAACCACATACAAGGGGTTGTTGTCGGCATTGATTGAGCCGAAACCACGAATGCGAATGGCTGGTGCGGCACCAGGTTGACCCGAGCTACCACCTACCTGAATACCACCCACGTTACCCTCAAGGGCCTTGGTGGCACTCGTGATAGGACGAGTCTCGATCTTCTTGTTAGACACTGCTTGAGCCGAACCGGTGAAGCTTGTTTTCTTCGAAGTACCGTAGGCCACCACAATCACTTCGTCGAAGGTGGTGTTCTCTGACTCAAGCGCAACGTTAACATAGTTAGCTACAGCAACCTGCTGGGTCTTGTAGCCTACGTATGAAACGTTGAGATAACTCACATTGTCGGGGACTTTGAGCGTAAAGGCTCCGTCGATGTCGGTTGCAACACCTTGTCCACGACCTACTGGCTGTACAGTTGCACCAATCAGAGGTTCACCTGTTGCAGCATCAGTCACTTGCCCTTGAACGGTTCTGTCGGCCATGGCCGTGAACGCAAAAGAGCACACTGTCATTAAAAGTAGAAACAACTTTTTCATATAAAAAAATATTTAATAAAAAAAGTAATTATACACTTCAACATAATATTCCCCTAACTCTCATCTTATATACACATTATTATATATTAGATTCAAGTTAAGAGCACTTGCAATTATGCTTTTCTGGTTAAATTTACTATACACAGATGTCGCCGTAGCAACATTAGTCAAAGGTGCCTTCAAATATGAAATATTCTTAACACAGGAGCAGTTCATCGTCAAACAGTAAAATATTACCATGTTTTTCGTTGCAAATTTAGTCAAATTGTTATAAAAAGCAAAAATTTTCATACCACTTTAACCTTTTACTCTACTTTGAAAACATACAGAAAATAATTCGTTAATAATTTTGAAAATTTGAAATTATTTATAAAACATATCTTAAAACGCTGGATATCAACATCTAATATATTTCATTTTGTCTAAAAAATAAATATATTGGTATGGTGAAATGTTAAATCGTTTGTAAAATTAACATAAAATATTTCGCTGGCAGTGCTTTTTTTGCCGTTTTTACCTTTTTTTTTGTCAAAAAACAACCAAAAAAGGCACATGCTTTCCACATGTGCCTCTTTTTTCGGTAGTGTTAGGGCTTTGGTGCCCGATGTGCACGACCCTCATCATTTTGTTGACAAAAATCCCACATGACTCTTGCGGTTAACGTTTGCCTCCTTTTTTCGTCTTGATCACAATTACACCATTGGCACCCTGAATGCCGTAGATCGACGTCTCGCTCGGGTTCTTGAGCACCTCCACCGACTCGATGTCGTTAGGGTTGATCATGCTTAGCGGGCCATTGTAGCGCATCCCGTCGAGGATGTAGAGTGGCTCATTACTGGCATTGATAGAACCAATGCCACGAATCAATATCGATGGCGAGGCTCCTGGATCGCCCGAATACGAGTTGATGAGCACGCCGGCTTGTTTCCCCTCTATGGTTTGGGCAAAGCTGGTGATGGGCCTGTCGATTTTGCTGTCAGAGAGCGAAATGGGGCCCGTACTGGTACAACTGGCCAGACATACTATTGAAATCAGTAGAATTAAATTCTTCATGACGTTTCAAATTTAGTGGTTCACGTTACTTCGCACAAATATAGTCATTTAGATGAGAAAAAGCAAATATCTGGAATCGTTTTTTCTGAAAGCTTATTCCAATCCAAGGTCTTTCATTGTGCGAGGTGCGGGAGTCTTGGGCAGAGGCTTGCGGTACTTGAGCTGTTCCAGTATCACGTCGATGGCCTTGTCGAGTTGCTGGTCCTCGCCGCGGTATTCGCGCAGCGGGTCGTTGTCAATCACGATGTCGGGATCCACACCATGATTCTCGACAATCCACTCGCCTCTCATGCTGTAGTTGGTGAAGAAGGGCGTGGTTATACTGGTGCCATCGACATAGGGCAACGAACCGTTGATGCCAATGATACCACCCCAGCTGCGTGTACCAATCACCGGACCTATCTTGTTCTCCTTGAAACTCCACGGGAACAGGTCGCCGTCGCTGGCCGAGTACTTGTTCACCAGCAGCACCTTCGGGCCTACAATAGTCTGTTCAGGAATGGTTCCGTTGAAATTGCTGCCGCGGAACATGGTCATGCGGTAGGGTTGGCGCAGCAGGCGTTCGATAATCATGGGCGAGATGTTACCGCCGCCGTTGCCGCGGTCGTCAACAATGAGCGCCTCCTTGTCGAGTTGGGCAAAGAAGTAGCGGGCAAATTCATTCAGGCCATCAGGGCCCATGTCGGGTATGTAGATGTAGCCCACCTTGCCATTGGTGCGCTCGCTCACGTGCTTGATATTGTTCTGCACCCACTCATAGTGATACAGCGGGTATTCGTCGGCTATGGGATTCACCACCACCTTGCGTGCGCCGGCTCCCGAAGCATTCGAGGCTATGGTAAGTTCGGTCAGCACTTCGGCCTTGCCTTGCAGCAGGCTGTAGAGGTTGTTTACGTCGGCAGTCGACACACCATCTACGGCAGTGATGTAGTCACCCTCCTTCACGTTCATGCCTGGTTCGGTGAGCGGCGAACGCAGCGACTTGCGGTCGGGAGCGCCTTGCAGTATCTTTGTAATCTTGAAAGCATTGCCCTCGCGCTTCACCTCGGCACCCAGCAAGCCGGTTCGCTTGATGTCGGCTTTGATGTGGTCGCCGCCGTCCACATAGGCGTGACCCACGGCGAGTTCACTGATGAGGCCACCAATCACGTAGGTCAGGTCGAGTCGGTTCTTCACCCATGGCAGCAATGCTGCATACTTGTCGTGCATCGCTTTCCAGTCCACGCCCTGCATGTCTTTCAGGTAGAATCCGTCGCGATAGTTGCGCCACGCTTCGTCATAAATCTGGCGCCATTCCTGCTCATAGTTCACGTTCATCACCACATCGTCGAGTTTCACCGGCTCTTTCAGCTCCACTTTGCCGCGGGGCAGGTCGGTGACAAACAGTTCTCGGCCACGCATCAGCAGGGCTTTCTTCCCGTCGGCCGAGACACGCATGCGCGATTTGGCCGCTACCATCTCGTCCTTCTGTTCCTCTATATTATATATATGTGTACCGCCGTTGCCAAAGTACCACAGCAGTTTGCCGTCGCAATAAAAGTTGCCGTAGTGGTCGGCTGCTATGGGCACTTTCACGATGCGGTCGCCTATGCCTTCCACATCCACACGGGTGGCGGGTTTAGCCTTGGCTTCAGGTGCCTTCTTGTCAGTTTTCTTCTCTCCACCCTTGTTGTCGGTGCCGTTGGCTGGAGTCGTTAAGATTGCATCTTTGGGCATGAAGGGCGAGGGCGTGTCTGCCGCCAGCATCACCAGATAAATACCTTCTTGCTTGCTATAGGCAAAGTTCCACTCGATTTCGCTGTAAGTGGGGTTGAAGTCTCTGCCCGAAGCAAAAATCAGATACTTGCCATCGGCACTGAATTCGGGCGAATTCGAGTCATACCACGTATCGGTCACAGCATACTCCTTCCGGGCTGTGATGTCATAGAGATACACCACGCTATGCTGGTTGCGCGCCGTCTGGCTATAGGTGAGCCAGCGGCCGTCGGGCGAGAAGCATGGAGTGGGGTAGGTGCCTATCGAGTCCTGGCGCAGCATCACACTTGAGTGTGTTGCCACATCGAGCAACATAATGCGGTTTTCGCGGTCGGTGTACACAATCTGCTTTCCGTCGGGGCTCCATTCAAAGCCCTGAATGCGAGTCGTGTTGTTAAAGGTGAGTTGCACGTCCTTGCCACCCTCGGCGGGGCGCATCCACAGCTCCCATTCTCCAGTTACGTCGCTTGCATAGGCTATGTTTTTCCCGTCGGGACTCCACTTGGCGTTACGCTCGTGCACGCCAGGCGTGTGCGTGATGTTGCGTGTCACACCCTTCTTCACGGGCATGTCAAACACCTCGCCGCGAGCTGTCAGTGCCATGCGGCTGCCGTCGGGCGAGAGCGACGCGTCGGTGATGAATTCCTTCACGTTGCGCATCTCCTCACGGGCAAAGTTGTCCTCGCTGTTCAGCACCACATCAATCTTGTGGCTTTGCTTGGTCTTGGGATCTAACCGGTACAGGTAGCCGCCGTTCTCAAACACAATCACGCCGCCACCGCAACTCGGGAACTTCACGTCATAGTCCTCAAAGTGAGTCACCTTTTGCGTGCTTCCTGTCGCCGTGTTGTAAACAAACACGTTCATCCGGTTGTCGCGGTCGCTGATGAAGTAGATTTCGTCGCCTATCCACATGTGGGCGACGCCTTGTGCAACATTGTTGGTCACGTTGCGCACCGTCTGAGCTTCAGCGTCCCATATCCAGATGTCGTCAGCCATACCGCCTTTGTAGTATTTCCAGGTGCGGAATTCACGGAACACTCGGTTGTAGGCCAGTTTCTTTCCGTCGGGTGAGTAGCTGCAGAAACCGCCTTCGGGCAAGGGCAGGCGAGTGGCCATGCCGCCGTCGGTGGGGGCACACCACAGTTGTCCGTCAAAACTCTCGCTGATGCGGTTACGGTAAATTACTCCCTTCCCGTCGGGAGTCCAAGTCATGGTAATGTTGTTGGGGCCCATGCGGTCACCCCAGTCGTCACGTTCATTATTTCCTGTGAAGGTGATGCGGCGGGGTTTGCCACCGCTCGAAGGTATCACATACACTTCGGTGTTGCCGTCATACTGGCCCGTGAACGCTATCTGATTGCCATCAGGCGAATATCGAGCAAAGGCTTCATAGCCCTTGTGCGATGTCAGTTTTTGGGCAGTTCCACCCGAGATGGGCACTCGATAAATGTCGCCTGCATAGGAGAATGCTACGTCAATGCCGTTGGTGGCGGGGAAGCGCAGCAGTCTTCCCTCTTCTGCTTGCGCAGTCGCAAGTGCGGCCGTCATGGCCACGGTTAAAATCCATTTTTTCATCATTATCTGGTATTTAATGGTTATTTCTTGGTGAGTCTCATGTAATCTAACAGAATAGGCACATCGCTGCCAACGCCCGGTTCGCATGTGATTTCTATGTCATTGCGGCCTTGCAGCAGGTCAACACGCACCATGTTGGTCATCCCCATCCTGTGCCACTCGTCGAGTCCCAGAGCAGGCATCACAAGGGTGCCTTGGCGGTGTGTGTTCACTATCACCTTGCGGGCGGCGCATGTGCCCGTCGACGACACGTTGCCGTTTCCGTTGGCATATCGCACATCCATCAGGTAGGTGCCTGGCGCATCCACAATCGCCTGAATCACGATTCGCTCGTTCATGCCTCCTCCCGATTCCACAAGGTGGGCAACGGTTCCGTTCCCTGTCCAGGGGGCGAAGTGGAATATCCTGCTCATCGGGGTGTAGAGGTAGGGATTCGACACATAGCCCATCGAGTATTTGCCTGTGGCCAGCACGGCACGCACACTGAATCGGTCTCCATCCACACGCGTGTCAAATGTCGTGTCACGCAACGAGTAGCTCAGTTTCCCGTTTATCACGCGGCGGTAGTGCATATTGCCGTCATAGTTCTCGATGCGTGCCACACCGTTGCGCCACGACAGCTCGGGCGTTGCAGGCAGGCTGAACGACGAGTCGCTCACCGTGATTTCCTGCAGAGCACGGTTGTTGTTGCACATGGTGATGTGCACTGTGTGACGTCCGGTCAACGTCGACTGAATGAAATTGTCGTGACTCGACACCCCATCCACCTTTATCGACTCGATGTCGTTACCGGTACCTTCTATCGTGATGTCGAGCACAGCACGCCTGTATTTGAAACCTTTAATTTCCTTTTTCCCTTTCAGGAACACGGGGATAAACGGGTTCAACTCAATGCCATTAGGCAAGAAAGTGATACCGGCATACACCCTGAGCACCATCGAAGCATTGGCTGCGGCTGCGCCCAGGCTGCCGTCGCCCTCGTCTTGGGTCTCGCCAGTGTAGGCGTTACACCACGATTTGTAGGTACAGTACAAGGCTGGAAGTCGGTAAAGAGCTCCGAGGCCGCGGCGCAGGCTATGCTCGTTGCCCGTCTTGGCCGAGGCAATGTTCCAGAAAGCCTGTATCATGGGGAACGACAGCTCGCTCTGGTTCAACATGCCCCCGCTGCTGTAGTGCGGGCTGGTCACCGTCACCCCATACGGGGCTAGCGGAGTCTTCATGATCAAATTCTCGGCACGGTCGTCGTTCGCAATGTTCCACAGCACGCACAAGGCCTGACCCAGATTGTCGATGCAGGGCGACTGGATGGGGTAGGCGGGCAAGTAAGTGTACTGGCTGTAGTAGCCCTTGCGCTCGTTCCAGAATTGTTCGTTGATGGCGTCACGCATTTCAAGCGCCAGTGCGCCATATTCGCTCTCTATGCCCAGTTCGTCACACATGTCGTTCAGTATTTCAAAGGCGTGGGCATATTGTGCGTTGTTGGTCAGCGACATCGATTCATAGATGTGCGTCAGCTGCATCCACGACGGGTAGTAAAGGTTGCCCGTCAGCGAGTACCAGGTGCCGCCATGCATCAGCCGCTCATATTCGTCAAAGTTTGTCTCATAGTCCTGTTCTATCGATTGGCGCACCACGTCGTAGGCATAGCGTAGCCACTCCTTGTTACCCGTCACACAGTAGGTCTCCCAGGCAGCCGACGCCCATGAGATGTCGTCCGACACCACAGGCCACAACTCGCCTTTGCTCTCATGGCTGATACGACCGTCCTTCACCACCATCTTCAGACTTGTCATGGCAGCTTCGGGGTCAAGGCAGGCAAGCGACAGTGTAATGGGGTAGGTGATGTCGTTCACGCTCGAGTTGCGTTTCACATAGTTCCCGTTCACCTTGTTACGATGAATGGTGCTCGTGGCCATATTGTAGAGTGCATCCACAAGCTTGGCGCCCGTGTGCACAACAGGGTAGCCCGCGGGCAGTTGCTTTATTTGCCACCGCTTCTTGCTTTTCACCGCAGGCTTGCGGCTGCCTAGCACCAGGGCCAGTTCATAGATGCCTTTCTCGTGGGTAGGCTGCAGTTTCAGTTCTGGGTGTTCGCCAAGGGTCTTGAAGTCTTGCGTATACGAGGGGTCGTCAATCACTGCCCACACGCCATTGAAGGAGTCGGCATATATTGTGTCTCTCCGCGCTGCCACAAAGTAGCCCTTTGCACGCAGCGAGTCTTCTTGAGCACGCATGTCAACCTGCAGGATCAGTTTCTTCCCCTCTTTGGGGGCGCGCAATGTCTTGTGATTGCTGCTCTTCACGTCGGCAACACCTGCCACTACACGCACCGTGTCGGCATACATCGAGGCATAGTGATAACTGCCCGACGGCAACTCGTTATCGTGGGCATTATAAGCCAGTTTGAAGGCAACTTCTTCGGGTAGGACTAACTCCGTTTCTTCAGGCTCAAAATTACTCTCGATAAGCATGTCCGACAACGCGCGCGACACATAGCGGCCTTGGACCACACTGTCGTCGGTCACCACATATCGGTCGGTTTGTGCTATCACGTCGTTGCTCATCTTGTCGGCTCCTGTACAAGAGCACAATACCGATAGCAACACCAGTGAGTAAAGCCGAATGATTCGCTTCGCTGTCAACATTCTTCGCTTGCCTTTTTTCTTTATTGTGCAAATTAACGAAAAAAAAACTTCTTTTTAAAGCATTTTTCATCATTATACGAAAAAAAATAGCATAAAATTTTGTATTTTCATAAATATTACCGAAATTTGCACAACTCAATAAGATTTTTATAACAGAACGAGACTACTGTTTACAGTTGTCAAATAGTTCTATTATAATAAAGGTTTAACCCTAATACCTCATTTTATTCATACTATTTTTCCTAGGGTGACGCGTCGGGAGACGCGTTGCTTTTTTTATGCATTTTTCTCTACACCTCATCCACTTCACCCCTTGCTCCCTCGTCAGCCTGTCCCCTCGTTTCCTCGTTTCCTCGTCTCTTCGTCTACTATTCTACTCGTCTACTATTCTACTATTCCACTATTCTACTAAATTTTGCTTTCACCATTTCTCTCACCTCACTTTCCCCTTATCTTTGTTTCAAACGCTCTTTGATAAGTATCTCATCTATTTGTCTTATTAGCCCCATTAGTCCTATTAGCACCATAAGCCACAATAACGGTAGCACACTTTTTGCAGACGTTTGCAGTACAATAATCCACATTTGCGGTACGATGCAAAATGATTCAATATCACTAAAAATCACTAAATATCAATCAATTAACAAAATGCAACTCATAAATTTCCATGATTTCCCCTTTTTCCCATCTTTCCCATCTTTCCACGATTTCCACGATTTCCACGATTTCCGCGATTTCCCATTTTTCCCACCGTTACCACGCTTCCCCACCATCCTCATAAAACAAAACAACTGGCGTCATGTCTTGTCCTGAAATGGGTTTACAAAGTTGTAAACAAAAAACAGTATTATTATGAGACCAGACAACCGAAAGACGGATT
>JAEEVB010000079.1 GCA_016287065.1 Muribaculaceae bacterium | reverse complement strand
TGGCATTATCGAGGGCGCCAGCGAAGGCCGTGGACTGGGCCTGCGCTTCCTGCGTCACATCGAGCGCAATGCGGTGCTGCTGTTTATGATTCCAGCCGATGCCGACGACATCCGACGCGAGTACGCCATTCTGTGCCACGAACTTGAGACCTTCAACCCCGACCTGGTCGAGAAACCCCGTGTGCTCGCCATCACCAAGTGCGACATGCTCGACGACGAACTCATCGACCAGATGCGCGACGAACTGCCCGAGGGCATCGAGGCACTCTTTATCTCGTCGGTGGCGCAGAAAGGACTCACCGAACTCAAGGACCTGCTGTGGCGCACCATCAACGACGAGCGCAACCGCATACCCGAGTCAACTACTATGCGCGACCTCGACGAGCGCCATCGCGTCAAGGAAGAGGACAACTTCATCTTCGCTGCCAAGCCCGAGGAAGACGACGAGGCTCCCGACGCCGGCGGCAAGATGCTCGACGAGGACGAACGCGAGTGGAGCGAAGAGTATTGGGAAGAGGACTTCCGCGACGAGAACGAAGATTTCCAAGTTGTTTCCGACCCCGACGATGCTATTGTCTGAACCCCTGCAATTCGCCACACCCGTCAAGGGCGTGAGCGCCTTTAACCTCACGCGGGGCGATGCCGATGACAACCCCTACAGCGAGGTCAACCTGTGCAACTACACGGGCGATAGCACCATTCATGTCGTCACGGGCCGCGCCGCACTGTGCGAGCACCTGCACATCCCCATCGACCACCTGGTCATGCCGCGTCAGACCCACGGTAAACGCGTGGCGGTCATCGACAGCCAGTTCATGCAACTCAGTTTCGACGAGCGCAATGAGCGTCTGCAGGGCATCGACGCCCTTATCACACCCCTCACGGGCGTGTGCATCGGTGTGAACACAGCCGACTGCGTGCCCATCGTCATCGCCCACCCTGCTACGGGCCTCATCGCCGTGGCACATGCCGGCTGGAAGGGCACCGTGGCACGCATCGCCACCCAAGTGGTGCAGCGCATGGTGCAGATGGGCGCCAACCCTGCCAACATGCAGGCTGCCATTGGCGTGAGCATCTGCAAGCGCTGCTTTGAAGTGGGCGACGAAGTGGTGCAGCAGTTCGAGCAGAGCGGCTTCAACATCGGCCGCATCATGCACCGATACAAGGCCACTGGAAAAGCCCACATCAACTTGCAACTCGCCAACAAACTCACCCTGCACGAGGCTGGCATCCCGCTGTCGCACATCACCATAGCACACCGATGCTCGCGCTGCAACCCGCACCGCTACTTCTCGGCCCGACGCCTCGGTATCAACTCCGGCCGCACCTTCACCGCCATCATCCGCCACTAATCCCGTAGGGGCGGCAGAATACACAATAAAAGCAAAGGCACTGCAAACGATTGGTTTGCAATGCCTTATTTAATAATTCAGAGTACTTCCACTGGGAATCGAACCCAGATTTTAGGTTTAGGAAACCCACGTTCTATCCGTTGAACTATGGAAGCATCTCACATATTGTTTATCCGTTGCAAAGATACAACTATTCTTCCACTTTTCAAAAATTTCTCTAATTCCACCTGCATAATAAAGGCCACAATCCGTAGTGGCTGTGACCTTTATTGAAGTATAGAATCTTGTTTTATTATAGCCTTACGCTATGATTCAGGGCATTAGAGCTGAGGACCGGCGGCAACCAGTTTCTTGCCTGCCTCGTTGCTCTCATACTTCTTGAAGTTGTTGATGAAGCGGCTTGCGAGGTCCTTGGCTTTCTCTTCCCACTCGGCTGCGTTAGCATAGGTGTCGCGGGGATCGAGGATGCCGGGATCTACGCCCTCGAGCTGGGTGGGCACCACAAAGTTGAAGTAAGGAATCATCTTCGTGGGAGCCTTGTCGATGCTGTGGTTCAGGATGGCGTCGATGATGCCGCGGGTGTCGCGAATCGAGATACGCTTGCCTGTGCCGTTCCAGCCGGTGTTCACCAAGTAAGCCTTGGCGCCACTCTTCTCCATGCGCTTCACGAGCTCATCGGCATACTTCGTGGGATGCAGTTCCAGGAAGGCCTGGCCAAAGCATGCGCTGAAGGTGGGGGTGGGCTCGGTAATGCCGCGCTCGGTACCTGCCAACTTGGCGGTGAAGCCCGAGAGGAAGTAGTACTTGGTCTGCTCGCTGTCGAGAATCGACACGGGAGGCAGCACGCCAAATGCATCGGCGCTCAGGAAGATCACCTGCTTGGCGGCAGGACCGTGGCTATAGGGGCGCTGAATGTTCTTGATGTGATAGATGGGGTAAGAAACGCGGGTGTTCTCGGTCACGCTCTTGTCGGCGAAGTCAATCTTGCCTTCAGCGTCAACGGTCACGTTCTCGAGCAGTGCATCACGGCGAATGGCGTTGTAGATGTCGGGTTCGGCATCCTTGTCCAGGTTAATCACCTTAGCGTAGCAGCCACCTTCGAAGTTAAACACGCCCTCGTCGTCCCAGCCGTGCTCGTCGTCGCCGATGAGTTTACGCTTGGGGTCGGTCGAAAGAGTGGTCTTGCCGGTACCAGACAGACCGAAGAAGATGGCGGTGTTCTCGCCGTTCATGTCGGTGTTGGCCGAGCAGTGCATAGCAGCGATGCCCTTCAGCGGCAGGAAGTAGTTCATCATCGAGAAGAGGCCCTTCTTCATCTCGCCACCATACCAGGTGTTCAGAATCACCTGTTCTTTGCTGGTCACGTTGAACACCACGGCGGTGTCGCTGTTCAGACCCAGTTCCTTATAGTTCTCGACCTTAGCCTTCGAAGCGTTGAACACCACGAAGTCGGGTTCCTGGTCAAATTCTTCCTCGTTCTGAGGACGGATGAACATATTGGTCACGAAGTGAGCCTGCCATGCCACCTCCATGATGAAGCGCACTTTCATGCGGGTATCCTTGTGGGTGCCGCAGAAGCCGTCGACCACATACAGTTTCTTGTTCGACAGTTCTTTCTTTGCAAGTGCCTTCACAGCTTCCCAAGTCTCCTCAGAGGCGGGCTTGTTGTCGTTCTTGTATTCGGGAGTGGTCCACCACACGGTGTCGCGAGAGTTCTCGTCCATGACGATGAATTTGTCTTTAGGCGAGCGGCCGGTGAACACGCCAGTCATCACATTGATGGCGCCGAGTTCGGTTTCCTGACCCACATCGTAGCCCTCAAGGCCGGGCTTTGTCTCTTCGTTGAACATCACCTCATAAGAGGGATTGTACAGTACCTCAGTTGTTCCGGTAATACCATACTTCGTTGCTAAATCTTCTTTTTTAAACCTTGCCATTGTCTTAAAGAGTTTAAGTTGTTATTGTATTGTTGTTTTCTACGGCAAAATTAGTCATTATTTTGGCTCTAGCATAATTTAATTAAAGAAAAATTTCCATAATTCACTTTTTTATGTTTTTTTAAGACTCAAAGCAGAGCAGGAGAGTGGTCACCACTACGCCACAGCCGTTATCGCCTGTGGCACAACCATCACCCGCTGTCACTCTATGTGGCTACGCCCGTTGCCGCCCTCTGTGCCGTCCAATAGTCGGCAACACCATTGCCGAATGTCCCACTGTATGGCAACACACGTTGCCGTCATCATCCAAAGGCTATCTGCTATATCATGTCAATGTATTGCGAGACGCAGTCTCGTACAAAAAGAACCGGCGTCAGCCGGCTTTGCGTGCCAGCTCCTTTGTGAGAGAATTTCAGCGTCATTGTGTGCTTTCAACATTTCACATCATCCCTCTATCCGCTATCTTCGCCCCCAAATATTAACCCTTAAAACATTACTACTATGGCAACACCTATTCAAAAAAACACCATCACCAACCACTTCCGAGTAACCTCTTTCGAAGACCGCAACATCGACGACGACGGCAAGCGTTATCCCGACAATCCCGGAGGCGAGCCCGTGTTCATCGCCCGCTCTGCCTACGATGTCATCGACAACACTCCACCCCCTGTCGACCTCTGGCACGGACTCTGGTACCAGGGCGAGATGGCCTGCCTCTTCGGCGAACCCAACGTCGGCAAGACAATACTCGCCATGCGCATCGCCGACGACATCGTCGCACGCGGACAGAGCGTACTCTACTTCGACTTCGAGAACGCAGAGCACCAGCTGCTACCACGATATGCCGAGCACTCATTCAACGAGCCAAACTCACCCAAGTTCACCATCCTCACACCCAACTATTTCAACCACAAACTGCCCGAGTCAAACCGCGACCTGCTGCCATACATCCTCAAGACGGCAATCGACAACTGCGTCAATGTCATCATCATCGACGACATCACACACCTCTTCGGAACGGGCGACCCCGCCGATGTCCGGCACGTACTCAACCAGCTCCGCTCCTGGGTCAAGCAGCACAGGCTCTCCATCCTCGTCCTGGCGCACGCACGACGACGCAAGCCGCTCCAGCCCATCACGCTCGAGCACCTCGCAGGCTCCTTCGAGTGCGCCTACTCCTTCGACTCAATCTTCTCCCTCAACCGCGCAAACCGCCATTACAGGCGCGACAAGGGCATCTCCGCCTACATCAAGCAGCACAAGTCACGCATGGGAGAGGTCATCTACGACGACGAGAACGTCATCACGGCAAGCCTCCGCTTCGACGAGGCGTCTCGCTCGCTCACATTCTGCAATTTCATGATCGACGGCAACGAGCGGCAGCTACTGCGCGATTTCGGCTACCATTCCCGCGAAGAGATCCTGCAGGCCGTGCTGCAGTTCAAGGACAGGTCATTCACCATCTGCGAGATCGCCGACCACGTCGGCATCTCCAAGTCGCAGGTCGGACGGCTGCTCAAAGAGCACTACGACGGGAACAACCGTCCCCCTGCGCCGGCACAGCGGGCACTGCCTCCCATGACCACCGAACCCATCAACCCGCACCCCGTCAGCTCCAAGACCGTCATCGAACAGGGAGGCATCGGCACACTGGGCGTCGACGACGACCAGCTTCCCATGCGACGTTACGACCCCGTCACCGGAAAGACCTACAAATACTACCCCGACGGCAACTTCGCCGTCGAAATCAAATCCGACCAGTTCACCAACCTGCCCACCTACATCCCCACCGACGACGCCGACCAGCCCCTCCCGGCACGCATGCAACGCAACCAGTCCCACATCACCAACATTCCCTGATTTCCCCTTTTTCCCGCTTTTCCCATCCTTCCCCAAAAATTCACCCATCTCAAGCCCTCCGTGTTTTCCGAGTTTTCCGAGTGCTCCGAGATCTCCGAGTTCTCCGAGATTCCCTCTGACAACTGTAGGGACAACCTTAAGCTCGACTGAGCGAGCAGCAAATGTAGGGACAGGGCGTGCCCTGTCCGCCTCTCCGCGCCCTCGAAGCCCCGTTAGGGGCGTGTGAAAATAGGCAGGGGCGTGAGCCCCTGTAAACAAGGCATGTTTTATCCATTAGCCCCATCGGGGCGACAGAAAACAAATATGAAAGATTTGATACTATATTTGAAAGATTTCCCCAGATGACAATGTTCTATCTGGAGGCTTTGCGATAGAGGAAGATGGCGATGATGAGGTAGAGGATGTTAGGAATCCACATGGCCACACGGGGAGAGGTGTAACCGTTGACGGCAAAGGTCTGGGTCACAGTCATGAACAGGATATAGGAGAAGCTGAGCAGCAGACCAATGCCAATGTTGAGCCCCATGCCACCCCTCACCTTGCGCGACGATAGCGACAGGCCAATGATGGTGAGAATAAAAGCCGCCGCCGTCATGGCAAAGCGTTTCTCATACTCGATTTCGAACTGCTGGATATTGGCCACACCACGCTTCTTTTGCTCACTGATGTAACGACGCAGCTCAGGTGAAGTGAGCGTTTCCTGGTCGTTCTTGGCAATGAGGAAGTCGCGAGGGCTAAAATCGAGCAGCGTGTCCATACTCTGTCCCTTCGTGAGGCTTTCTCTTTCGCCATTAAACTTGCGCAGCTCATAATTCAAGAGTTTCCACCGGCCCAGCGTGTCGTAGGACGCATCGGCAGCAGTGAGACGAGTCTTGAGAATATTGCCGTTATACTCATCGATAGATATGCGTGAGCCGTGCTTGGTGATGTTGTCGTAGCGGGCCATATAGACCATGACACCCGGGCGAATCTGCAGCTGGATGTTGTCGCCATAGTCAACACGCTTGTTTTTGACCCACTGGTTGGTGTACTCGATGCGTTTCACATTGGCTGGCGGAATGATGTAGAGAGCCAGCACCAAGGTAATCAGGGCTATAATGGTGGCCGACACCAGATAAGGAACCGTGAGCCGCCTGAAACTGATACCGCTCGACAAAATGGCGATAATCTCGCTGTGGTCGGCCATCTTGGACGTGAAGTAAATCACCGAGATGAAGACAAACAGCGGCGCAAACTGGTTCATGAAGTAGGGAATGAAGTTCAAGAAATACTTGAACACCGTCTCCTTGAGTGGGGCCGCCAGCATGGCATCGAGTTTCTCGTTGATGTCGAACATGACGATGACGGCGAACAGCAGCAGAATGATGAAGAAGAATGTGCCCAGAAACTTCTTCATGATATAGGCATCAAATCGCTTGATCCACGGTTTGCGAAGTTTCTTGGTTTCTTTGTCGCTAGTAGCCGCAGTCGGGGCAACGTCGTTGTCGGGCACGATTTCGGAGGCAACCTCCTGCAGGTTCTTGGGCGAATCTTGAGGGACCTGGATTTGGGTAAAGTCGATATCGGAGCGCGTAGTCTGAGTGCCGTCATCAAGAATCTCCCATTGATTGGAGTTCTGAATGATGGAATCACTACCCTTTTTATTTCGCCTTATCAGTCCCATTTACACTCTGTATTATTACAAACGACGGGTAACATTCTCGACCATCTCCGTTTTCCACGACTTGAAATCTCCGGCAACGATATGTGCCCTGGCTTCGCCCACCAGCCACAAGTAGAAGGCCAGGTTGTGAATGCTGGCAATCTGCATGGCCAAAATCTCCTGTGCAATGAACAGGTGGCGCAGATAGGCCTTGCTATAGAGCTGGTCGACCAGTGCGGGACCATCTTCCTGCAAGGGGCTGAAGTCGTCGGCCCATTTCTTGTTGCGCATGTTCATAATGCCATGCTTGGTGAAGAGCATGCCGTTGCGCCCGTTGCGGGTGGGCATCACGCAGTCCATCATGTCCACGCCACGGTCAATGGCCTCCAGTATATTGGCAGGCGTGCCCACGCCCATCAGGTAACGGGGTTTGTCGAGGGGCAAAACCTCGTTGACCACTTCAATCATATCATACATGACCTCGGTGGGCTCGCCTACCGCGAGTCCGCCAATGGCATTGCCATCGGCACCCAGGTCGGCCACATGCTTGGCAGCGTCACGGCGAAGGTCTTCGTAGGTGCAGCCCTGAACAATGGGGAAAAACGCCTGATAATGACCATATCTAGGTTCAGTTTCCTTATAGTGTTTCCAGCCCCGTTCGAGCCACCGCTGGGTGAGCCGCAACGACTTCTCGGAGTAGCGGTAGTCGCTTGTGCCTGGAGGGCACTCATCGAGCGCCATCATGATGTCGCTGCCTATGGAGCGCTGAATATCAACCACCTTCTCGGGAGTGAAGAGGTGCTTCGAGCCATCGATGTGACTGCGGAAAGTGACGCCCTCCTCTTTGAGTTTGCGGTTCGACGACAGCGAAAATACCTGAAAACCGCCACTATCGGTGAGAATAGGACGATCCCAACCGTTAAACTTGTGCAGACCGCCGGCACGCTCAATGATGTCCATGCCAGGACGCAGATACAAGTGATAGGTATTGCCCAGTATTATCTGAGCCTTTACCTGCTCCTTCATCTCATACATGTGCACCGCCTTGATGGCACCTACTGTGCCCACGGGCATGAAGATGGGGGTGAGTATGTTGCCGTGGTCGGTCTCGATGATACCGGCACGGGCTTTAGAATCGGTTGATGTGGCCTTAATTTCGAATTTCATAACAGATTTATGCGGCCAAAGAAACGGGGTGAAGGAAAATTGGGCGTCTTGGTCCTGATGGGACTCCAGGAGAGGAAATGTGGATGTCGGGTCTTGGAACCGCACTTGTATAGATTGGCCAGAATGTGCGATGGCAATTGCTCGGCATCAATACCCAAAAGACTGAAAGGTATCACAATGGTTATCTCCCAAGAATGTAAGCCTTTCTTCTCCTCAAACGGCGCGGTTCCGCACGATGCGACCCGGCGAATGCTGCGAATTTGTGCATCGGTCAGACGGGTTGGATTGTCGCGCTCTACCCGATGGCTTGCATTCACGGCACCAATGCAGTTGAACTCGAAATTCCAATACTCGTGGTTGTTAGGTAACTGCATGAAGAACTCCACACAGCTGTCTTGCGAAACAGGACTCAGATTGGCCGAGTTAACGGCACGCAAGTCATGACCATGAGAGAAGAAATGAACGTAAAAGGCTTTTTCGGTATAGGCCATCATGAAAACGCTGATGGGCTGGTAAGGATAAAGCGTTGGCCAGTTGACATTGCTGATGAAGTGTTTCTGGCAATGCTCTTCCATTACCGTTTTCACGTTCTGCAGCGAGGTTTTTTGCAGAATAGGGAGTTTATAGATGTTGGCAACACTCATAAAAGACCTACGTGAAAAAATAATCCTTGATTCCCATGAATAGGCCATAGACCGAGAGCAGGAGAACGATAACACCAATAACGATGTTGATGATCCACATGCTGCGAATGTTGAAGTGAGAGCGCACAGCATTCACGCCATAAGTGATCAATGCCCACCACGCGATGGCACCCACAACAATGAAGGCATATCCCATGATAATCAAGGGCCATGAGTAGTCGGGCGACGGGAACTTGAACTGCGCAAACAGCGGGATAATCAGGAAAATAATAAGGGGATTTGTGAGAGTGAAAATAAACCCGGTAAAAATATCGTTTTTGGTGAGTTTCAGGAAGAACTGTGCCAAACGGCTTTGCGGTTTCTCGCCGCTCTGCTCCTTAGGCTTGCGAATGGTGGTTGCAGGATTGCGCTTGATGAGGCAGATGCCGAAGATGAGCAGAATCACACTACCTATCATTTGCAGCACGCTCTGGTTGGCCTCGATGAAATCAGTCACAATCGACATGCCCAAACCCGTCAGCAGGCAATAGAGCAAGTCGGAGCCGGCTGCACCAATACCGGTGTGGAAACCCGATTCGCGCCCCTTGTTTAGCGTGCGCTGAATGCAGAGTATGCCAATAGGCCCCATGGGAGCCGACAAAATGACACCGATGGCGAAACAACCGAATATGATTGACAAAACTGTTTCCATCAATAAAGACGAATATAACGTGCAAAGTTAATAAAAAAATTGATAGGAAATTGCATTTTTTAGCATTTCCTCACATTTATGAGAATAAAAAGGCCCATTTTCAAAAATGTTAATTAACTTTGTGGTGAAACAGAATAAGATTCGTGTCATGAAACCCATTATTCGCTGCCTCATTGTGCTACTAAGCCTGATCTCGCAAATCGAGACCAGTGCCATTACTCGCTACGCTACCCGCTACAACAACTTTGCATCGCTAGCGGGAAATGGCCTATGTGAGATAAAAGACGGTGTGCTACATGTTGCCAACGACAGAGATGAAGTGCTGATGCTGATCGACACCACAAAACTCACCACCGCCACCTTCCGTTTTTATGTGAGGCTCCAGAACACACACAGCAAAGAAGGCAAGCGTTATACGGTAACCGACAGGCA
>JAEEVB010000078.1 GCA_016287065.1 Muribaculaceae bacterium | reverse complement strand
GGGCGAGCACACATCGCTGTCGCGGGTCGAAGCCGAGGCTGCCGACCAGTCGAAGTTCTGCTTCTTCGCCACCACCTTCAGCGTCACAGCCTTGTCGGGGGCGCTGGCGGTGGCACCTATCTTGGAGTGCACCACAGGTGGCACATTGGCTGCACTCGCCAGGAGTGGCAGCAGCACCATCATAATTGAAACGATACCTGTTTTCATAATTCTCTTATGCTTTGTTCTTGAAATATCTGATGAATTCGCCTATAAGCATCACCGGCGATGTGCCAAAGAAGATGAGTACCCATTGCTTCAAGGTGAGCGGCTCAATCTGGAACATCTTGTAGCCCACCTGCACAATCACAATCTGCCCTATCAAGATGATGGCGGCAATGCTGAAGAACACCTTGCTGTCCTTGATGTTGTGGAAGGCCGAGTGACCGCTGTCAAACGCCTTGGCGTTGAACATGTTCCAGAACTGGAGGAACACGAAGGTGGTGAAGTAGATGGCCACCTCGTCGGGCATGATGTGGCTGGTGATGTGGCTGCACCCCTCGTCGAGCGAGTGGTTGACAAACAGCAAATAGCAGAACATGCCCAGCATGAGCACGGCAAACAGCAAGCCAGCCCCCCCGATGAATTTCATCATCTTGCGTGTGATAATCGAGTCGCCGTCGCGGCGGGGCTTGTCGTGCATCACCTTCTCGTTGGGAGGCAGCGAGGCAAGAGCAAGCGCGGCAAAGGTGTCCATAATCAGGTTGATCCACAGCATCTGGGTCACCGTCAGGGCGGGTTGTTCGCTGATAAACGAACCAATGCCCACCACAATGCAGGCAGCCAGGTTCACCGTGAGCTGGAACAGGATGAAACGCTGAATGTTCTTGTACAATGAGCGGCCCCACAGCACGGCCTTGCCTATGCTCGTGAAACTGTTGTCCATAATGGTGATGTCGCTTGCCTGCTTGGCAACAGCCGTGCCGTCGCCCATCGAGAGTCCCACTTGCGCCGCATTCAGCGCTGGGGCATCGTTGGTGCCATCGCCCGTCACTGCCACTACCTCGCCGCTTTGTTGCAGCAGGTTCACCAGTCGGGCCTTGTCGGCAGGGCGTGCTCGCGACATGATTTTGATGTGCTTGCTTCGTTCAGCGGCTTCCTCGTCGTTCAGGCGGGCAAATTCCTCACCTGTGATGAGCGTGTCGTCGGCATCATCGGCATTCCAGATGTTCACCTGTCGTCCCACTTCGCGGGCTGTCACGGGTGTATCGCCAGTCACGATTTTCACCTGGATACCGGCATCCACACACTCCCTGATGGCATCCGGCACATCGCTGCGCACGGGGTCGCTGATGCCCACCACGCCCATAAAGGTCAAACCTTCGGCCTCAAGGCGGTAGTGTGCAATAGGATTCATGTCGCTCTCGTCCATCTCCTTATAGGCAAAGCCCAGCGTGCGCATCGCCTGCGACTGATATTGGAGCAAGTGTTCTGTGACTTTTTCAAAGGTGATGCCACCGGCTATCTGGCTGCAGTGGCGTATGATGATTTCAGAGGCTCCTTTCACCAGCAGTAGTCGTCGGCCGTCAGGGGTGCGTATCACGCTCGCCATGTATTTGTTCTCGGTCGAAAAGGGCAGCTGAGCCTCCAGTTCATTGTTTTCGCGCAGTTCGGCATAGTTGATGTCCGACTCGTGCAGCCACAGCAGCAAGGCTCCCTCGGTGGGGTTGCCTATTGCCTTCACCTTCTGCTCGTCGCTGTTGTCGATGAATGCGGTGGAATTGCAGGCTATGTTCAGCGCAATCAGCTGGCTCATGGGGTCGTTGCCCAACTGGCGTTGCTGCTCAATCTCGGGGAAATAGGCTTCCTGCACACGCATCTGGTTCTGCGTGAGTGTGCCGGTCTTGTCGGTGCATATGATGGTGGCGGCGCCCATGGTCTCGCAGGCGTGCATCTTGCGCACCAGGTTGTTCGAGGCCAGCATGCGTCGCATGCTCAGCGCCATGCTCAGTGTCACGCTCATGGGCAGCCCTTCGGGCACACTCACCACAATCAGCGTCACGGCAAGCATAATGGTCTCAATCACATATTGCACAATGTCGAGGGCGTCGTGAGGCATCCCGTCGAGCATGAGCATGAGCAGGCGTCCCACCACAATGCAGGCGCCCACAATATAACTGCCCTTGGCTATCCAGCGGCCAAGCTGGTCAAACTGCTTCATGAGTGGCGTCTCGAGGTCATTCTCGATTTGAGCCTCGGTGAACACCTTGCCATACTCGGTGCGGTCGCCCACTTCAGTCACGCGCATCACGCCATGTCCGTCGGCCACATTCGAGCCGCGCAGCAGGCGGTTCACGGGATAGGTGGCGTCACCCTTTTCGTCTTCGGGCTTGTGCGATTTGTGGGCCAGCGGTTCGCCGGTAAACGAACTCTCGTCAACGCTCATCGACACGCTATTGAGCAGGTCGCCGTCGGCAGGCACATTCTCGCCCGCGTCGAGCATCACCACATCGCCCACCACCACATCGCGGCGCGCAATCTGGGTCACCTTGCCATTGCGGGTCACCTTCACCAGCACATCGTCGTTCAGTTTGTTGAGTATCTCAAATTTCTTGTTGGCGTTCACTTCTACCAGGAAACCCACCAGCGTGGCAAGCACAATGGCAATGAAGATGCCCACCGGTTCGAGTAGCACTTCGGCCGTTTTTCCTGTGCCAAAGTATTCATAGGCGGCAATGCCCACCGACAGGGCAAAGGCCACCAGCAGTATCTTGATAAGCGGGTCGTTGAAGCAGTCGAGGAACTGCAGCCACAGCGACCGCTTCTTGGGCGGCGTGAGCACATTCATGCCGTGGCGGGCACGGCTTTCAGCCACCTGCTGGTCGGTGAGTCCGGTTATCTTGAATGTTTCTTTCATGTCAGTGTGTAAAGGTTAATCGTTGTCCACGCACGCCTTCGTTCACACGGCCATTCAGGTAGGCGGTGTGGCCGTTCACCAGCGTGGCTTTCACGCGGTGATGCACCGTGAAGCCTTCAAGCGGAGTCCATCCGCATTTCGAGAGCACATCGGCATCGCTCAGTGTGTGACCGGCTGCTTCGGGTACCACCACGGCAATGTCGGCCTGGTAGCCTCGGCGCAAGAATCCGCGCCGTTCAATTCCAAAGAGTAGGGCGGGGGCGTGGCACATTTTTTCTACAACGGTCTCTATTGTGAAAATGCCTTGACGCGCTTGCTCCAGCATCACTACCAGCGAGAATTGCACCATGGGCATGCCCGAGGCGGCTTGCAGGCAACCTCCTTGCTTCTCGCTCAGCAGGTGCGGAGCGTGGTCGGTGCCTATCACATCAATCAGTCCTTCGTTCACGGCACGTTGCAGTGCTTGCTGGTCGGCAGCGCTTTTCACGGCAGGATTGCACTTGATGCGGTTGCCCAGTCGCTCATAGTCGCTATTGTTGAAGTTGAGGTGGGCAATGCAGGCCTCGGCGGTAATCCGTTTTTCGCCGAGTGGTGCTGGGCTCAGCAGTGCCAGTTCGTCGGCAGTGCTGATGTGCATGATGTGCAGTCGCGTGTCGCATTCGCTGGCCAGTTGCACGGCACGTTGGGTGCAGGCAAAGCAGGCTTCTCGGCTGCGTATCAGTTCATGATAGCGCAGCGGCAGGTTCTCGCCGCGTGCTGCCACATAGCGGGCGCGGTTGGCTTTGATGATGTCTTCGTCTTCACTGTGAATGGCGATAAGCGCATTGGTCTCGCTAAACACGCGGCGCATGGCTTCAGGGTCGCTCAGCAGCATGCCGCCGGTCGACGAGCCCAAAAATGCCTTGATGCCGCACACACGGCTGTAGTCCACCGCTTTCAGTTCGGCCAGATTGTCGTTGGTAGCCCCTATGTAGAAACTGTAGTTGGCCACACTTTCTTGAGCGGCATGGGCAAACTTGTCCTCCAGTGCTTTGATGGTAGTGGTGTTGGGCACCGTGTTGGGCATGTCCATAAACGAGGTCACACCACCGGCCACGGCTGCACGGCTCTCGCTCGCCATGTCGGCCTTGTGGGTCAGTCCGGGGTCGCGAAAGTGCACATGGTCGTCAATCACGCCGGGCAATATCAGTCCGCCCTCGGCGTCAATGTCATCTTCTGAGGCTTCAATCATGCAGGGCGAGGGCATGCCGTGCCCCACCTCCACAATCATCTCGCCTTCGGTCACAACATAGCCCCGAAAGCGCTTGCCTTCATTCACAATGTCTCCGTTGTAAACGACTTTCATGCCTTTTCAGTGGGTGTTTCGGTTGCGGTGCGGCGGGTGAATTTCTTTTTGTTGAACCACGAACTCCACTTCAGTTTAATCACGCCAAACAGCGCCTCGCTGAATATGCCACCACTCATTTTGCTCGTGCCCAATTCTCGGTTCACAAACACGATGGGCACCTCTTTGAGTTTGAAGCCCATCTTGTAGGCGGTGAATTTCATCTCTATCTGGAAAGCATATCCCTTGAACTTGATCATGTCGAAGTGCATGGCATCGAGCACCTCGCGCTTGTAGCACACAAAGCCCGCCGTGGTGTCATTAATCTTCATGCCGGTAATCAGTCGCACATACTTCGAGGCAAAGTAGCTCATCAAGATGCGCCCAAGCGGCCAGTTCACCACATTCAGCCCAGTCAGGTAGCGCGAACCGATGCTCACATCGGCTCCCTCTTCGCCACAGGCGCGCTGCAGCGGTATCAGGTCTTGCGGACGGTGCGAGAAATCGGCATCCATCTCAATCACATAGGCATAGTCTTGCTGCAGAGCCCATTTGAAACCCTCGATATAGGCGGTACCCAGGCCCAGCTTGCCGCTGCGCTTGATGATGTGCACGCGCTCGGGTTCCTCGGCAATGATGCCATCTACTATGGCACCCGTGCCGTCCGGACTGTTGTCGTCTATCACCAGCACATCAAACTTGTGCTCCTCGATACCCAGAATCACATGGATGATATTGCTGATGTTTTCCTTCTCGTTATAGGTCGGAATGATAATCAAACTGTCTGCTTTCATAGCCTCGCTTCTTGTTGATGATTAATGCCGTTGATTCAAACCGATTCGCGTCCTCGGTTTAATTTAAACTACAAAGATAATAATTAATTTATTTTTATTATTATATAAACCAAAAAAACTGTATTTTCTCCATTTTTCCCGCATTCTAATTGCGTCTTGTCCGCTGTGCTGCGACGTGTCGCAGCCCCACAGTGTTTAAATGATGCCGAGGATGATGTTGATGAGGATTGTAATATCTGAGACGTTCACCTTCCCGTTGCCGTCTAAATCAGCACGATCCTTATTCATGGGAGTGACACCCAGAATCATGTTGACCAGGGTGGTCACGTCACTCACGTTCACACGGCCATCACCATTCACATCACCAGATAGCAAGCAGTTTAACTTAGCCACCGAAAGTCCGCTGCCAGTGTAATGGGTGAGCCAGATGAGATCGCGCTTGGCATCGAGAGTGATTCTTGTGACTTCATTGAGGGCAATGCCTGAGTTATCTACATTGTAGGTGTGCCAATCGCTACCGTTGAAACTCACGAGGCCCACATCGCCTGCAGTGGCCAGCCATTTGGTGTTGTTAGCATCGATTTTGATGTCATATAGGCAATCGCTGGGAATTGGGGAGTTGCTGTGATTGTAGGTGGTCCAACTCGTTCCGTCAAAGCGTGTAAGCCCGAAGCCGTAGTTCAGTCCGTAATCATCGGGGTATCGTGGGTCGCGGCAGTTCAACCATACCACATTGTCGTTATCCACGGCTATGTAGCCCACGTAATCAGAGGGAAGCGGGGTGTTGTTGGTGGTGTATTGCGTCCAGTTATTGCCATCGAAAAGGAAAAGCCCGCCGCCGTGGGTGCCACACCACACACGGTCTTTGCCATCAATGGCAAGGCATGTGACATGGTTAAACGACAGACCAGAATTATCTTGGTTATAAACGGTCCATATTTCTTCGTCTCGACAGTAAATGCCCTTGTTGGTGGCCAGCCACAAGCGATTGTGCTGGTCAAACTTGATTTGAGTCATGTCAATATCGCTGAAGGGGTAATCACTCTTCAAATAGACATTCGTAGTGGTCGGCGTGATTTCCATCAGGCAGGTATCAGGTGAGAACCAGTGCCATCTTACCCAAACATCTCCGTCGACATCGGTCTCAGTCTGTGCCGTCTGTGACATGGGCGTCAGAGTGGCCTCGTCTGTCTCCAAGTTGTAGGTCTGAAGGCCATTTAATGTGGCTCCGTAGAATACACCGTTACGGTCAAGACTGCCTGTGGACAGCGTAAACGAGTTATCGATGAGTTTGTTATCAATGAGGGGAATATTCTTCAGCCCGTTTGCAGTCAGGCGGAACAGGCCTTGACTGCGAGAACCCACATACACATCGTTTCCATCAACATCTACACACATCAGAAAATCTTCATCAGAGTGCGACGGGTATGGATAACTTTCGAAATGGCTGCCGTCAAACTTCGTCAGGTAGTTGTTGCTCACCATCCACAAATTGCCATCACCGTCGGCCATCAAATCATAAAGGGTTGATTCGGGCAGGTCAGAATTATCGGGCGTATAAGCGGTAAAGTCGGAACCGTCGTATTTGATGAGTCCTTTTTCCGATGCCATCCACAAGCAGCCGTCAGGACCGTTTTCGAGGCGATTAATACTGCGGTAGGGATGACTGACAGGCACCAGACCTTGTGGAGTAAATGTGCATAGTGTGGCCCTGTTCAATGCGTCATAGCACCCCACCCAAATACGGCCTTTTGAATCAGTCTTGATGCTGTTCACATAATTGTAGGGACTAAGCGGATTGATGTCATAGATGGCAGTAACCTGATTTCCATCAAATTGATACAAGTATGCAATTCCTCCGATGAGCATTGTACCATCGTTTTCAAAATAGAAGCCACTGATATGTTGGTTATTGAGAAACCCCGCATTCCTCATGTCAAACTTCTCGATGTTGCCGTCGGCAAGCTTTGCTAACCCATTGTACCCTGTGCCGACCCACAATGCCCCGTCGTGGATGCTCATGTCTTGTATTGTGTTGTCCGTCATGCTGCCATCGGCGCGGTTGAGCACGGTCTGTTCGCCAGTCTTTTTGTCTATCTTGACGATGCCTCCGCCTATGGTACCCACATACAGAGAATTCTCATCATGAATAATGCGCCACACGCGGTTCTTGTTTGTCAGGTTCTGCCAGTCTGTAAGCAGAGCATTCACGCTAAACACAGCGAGGCATAGGATAGTGGTAAGAATAGTTCGCTTCATGCTCTTTGCTTGTTTATCAATTTGAACTTAGTTTAGTTTCTCACGATTTTGTTTTATCAATCACATCAGCAAAGTTATACAATTTTTCTTCAAATCCATCCATAATTATGCATAATCTATCCCCTAACCCAAAACCTGGCATGTACTCGTATTGCGAGACGAAGTCTCGTACATCTTATTTGTTATTATCATTTTCTTTCCCTTCCTCATTTCTTACCTTCGCCTGCGTAATCATTAATCATGAAAGAACAAACTAAGAAAGAACCACTATGAAACACATCACCAACATTTCTCATCATACCACATTCGTCACCCCCATCGTACCGTCATCGTCACCCTTATCGTACCGTCATCGTCACCCCCATCATACCGTCATCGTCACCCTCATCATACCACTTTCGTCGCACTTTTCATACTACCTTCGTTCAATCAAAAATCTTCAACAACCTGTCAATCAACCAATTTCCAAGATTTCCCATCTTTCCCGCTTTTCCCAGATTTCCACAACTTCCACAACCACGCAGTGCTCGAGAGAATCGCAAAGCAAAAGTCGCTCGCCAGAGCGGTGTGCGGTGCCGAAGGCATTGCGACTTTTCTCAAAATTTCCCCCTTTTCCCATCTTTCCCAAAAGCTGCATCGTTCCCCTCGATCCCATCTATCACCAACAGATTCGTGTCAAAATGTAGGGATAGGGCGTGCCCTATCCGCCACCCAAATCCGCAAATTTCCCGTTTTTCCCACCGTTCCCATGCATCCCCTCCATCCTTAGCACATCTAGAACGGCCAGCACGGCTAGAACTACTAGAACTACTAGAACTACTAGAACATCTAGAACTACTAGAACTCTTAACTAAAAAAAGGCCGTCCAAAAAGAACTGGATCAGAATCACCCACTGGCTTTTGTGCTACTTGTGAGAGAATAAAATATACATTCAAATCAAAAAAAACAAAAATAGAGTTATTGAAGAGAAAACAACAAGTAAAAATTGTTAACTTTGCAGTATATAAAGGATTGAAATGGAAGAAAACCAGAACATAGATTACAAAAGAATTTGGAAAGACGAGTACTTGCAATGGATTTGCGGATTTGCAAATGCACAAGGGGGTAAATTGTATATAGGTATTGATGATGACCAAAATATAGTTGGACTGAAGAATATCAATCGTTTACTTGAAGATATACCCAATAAGATTGTCACCACACTCGGTATCGTTTGTGATGTTAACCTGCTTGAGAAGGATAATCTGCAATATTTGGAGATTGTAGTTAAACCAAGCAATATGCCCATTGCCTACAAAGGTGAGTATCACTACAGAAGCGGCGCCACAAAACAGCAGTTAAAGGGTGTTGCACTCCAGCAATTCATCATGAAAAAAATGGGACTGTCGTGGGATGATGTTGAGATGGAAAATCTAACAATTGATGAAATTGACAGAGAATCCATTGATTATTTTATCAATAAAGGTGTATTTAATAAACGCTTATCTTTTGATTCTAAAGAAGCATCAACTGAAACCATTTTGGAGAATTTGGGACTTCTCACTGCAGAAGGAAAACTGAAGAGTGCCGCCATACTCTTGTTTGGCAAGCATCCTCAAGCCTATTTTACTGGTGTGGAGTTCCGTATCGGTCGTTTTGTCAATGACGAATCCGACTTAATAATTCAAGATTCTATAGAGGGAAATCTCATTCAAATGGCTGATAAAGTGGTTGAAGTGCTCAAATCCAAGTATCTCATATCACCTATTCATTATGAGGGTATGGTAAGAGTTGAACCATTGGAAATACCTGAGGAAGGGTTGAGAGAGATCTTATATAACGCCATTTGTCATAAAGACTATGCTGGAGTTCACATTCAAATGAAGGTATACAATGACCATATAACTTTATGGAACGATGGACCACTTCCTGAAGGATTTGATATGAATGTCTTGATGAGAGAGCACGCTTCTCGACCAAGAAACAAGAATATTGCCTCAACATTCTTTAAAGCCGGTTTCATTGAGGCATGGGGACGAGGCATAAAGAAAATCCAAGATTCTTTTGCTCAAGCCAAATTACCAATGCCAACAATAGAGAACCGCGACGGGGGTGTGTTGGTGACAATTCAACGCAGTAAATTATTTAGCGGTTTATACAATCTTGAGCCCCAAAATGAGCCCCAAAAATTAACACAAAGACAAGAGGCTTTGCTTGAACTATGTAAAAACGAAATCACAATATCAAGACAAGAATTAGCCAACAAGCTAAATATCTCATTAGCAACAGTTAAGCGAGACTTGTCAAAGTTGAGGGTTAAAGGGGTGTTAGTTTATGCAGGCTCAAGTAAAGATGGACATTGGGAGGTAATAGACAAGTGATGAACTCCGCTTTTTGAGCCCCAAAATGAGCCCCAAAAAGCTGTACAGTTATTATCGTACTTTCTGAAAGAACTAAACTTAAATATCATTATAATTTCATTTTTTCTATGGCAACAGTCGACGACAAAAAAATCATCTTCTCGATGG
>JAEEVB010000077.1 GCA_016287065.1 Muribaculaceae bacterium | reverse complement strand
CCCCTCCATCCCATCCGAGTCCTCCGAGAACTCCGAGAACTCCGCGTGCTCTGAGTCCTCTCCCGCCAAGCCCCGTCGGGGCGACAGATAATATTCATGGTTCATTCGTGGCAATTCACGGAGACATCAAAATTCCGAGCTTGCGAGGCTTTTGCTGCGCTTCGCTTGCCCTTCGGGCTCCCGTTCGGTCGCGAGCACTTCGAGGTTTAACACCGACAGGTGCAGCTTTTTGAAATTATTAATCACTCGTCAGCATTGAAAAAGAACCGCGCGGCGTTGAGGAAGGTTTTGCTGGCTTCGCCACCACACGCTTCGCTTTGCTCAACTCGTGTTGCAAAACTTCCTCGAGCACTTCGTGGTTGTGTGCCAGCCCCTTTGTGTGAGAATTGTGCCGTGGTTGTGTGTCGTCAGCTTTGTGAGATTATATTGTAGAGTGGTTGCGTGTTATGAGCACCGCGACATAAAAAATGCAAGCCGGCTGTGTGGCAGTCGGCTCGCATCAAGCAGTTTTATAAAATAATGTGTGTACGCTTTATTTGAGACCCATCTTCTTGGCGATGGCAGCGGGGATAGCTTCCTTGTTGACCATGATGTCGAGTGTCTTGCCAAGGAAGAATGCCTCACTCACATAGAAGAAGCCATGATAGAGCTGGTTGGTATCCCAACTGTTCTGCACCTTGAAGTAGCGGTTGCCTTCCTGGTCAACAGCCTTACCCATGATCACCATGCCGTGGTCGTCGGTAGTCTCCTTGGTGTCGAACCACTCCTGACGCAATTCTTGAGTGACCTTGATTTCCTTCATGGGGCCTTTGATGTCCCACTTCTCGGTCTCGCGATCCTGGTCGCTGAGCTGAGTCCAGCGGTCCATGTCGCTACCCTTGAGGTCGGGAGTGTCGGCAATGTCGGGCAGAATGGCATAGCCCTTGCGCCACTTCATTCCCTTCTCGCTCACGTCGGCGCCCCAAGCCACGGTGTAGCCATGGTCGATGGCGTAGTTAACAATCTCGAGCAGCTCTTCCATGGGCACGTTCTGGTAGTTGTACCACAGCCAGTTGTCGGCCACCTCAAGCACGAAGGGCTTGTAGAAGGGGTGATGAGTGAACGATGAGATGCCAATGTAGTCGTCCATCTTGATGGGCAGCGAAGCGGCATAAGATTGAGGAGTGTAGGTCTTGCCTTCATAGACGAAGGTCTCGGGCAGCTTGCCCATGTAGGCGTCAAGAATGCCCTTGAAACCATCAACCCAAGCGGGAGTGAGTTTTTTGAGCTTGCGCTGGTTGATGACGCTGGCATAGCCGCTGAGGGTAGCGGTGAGCTCGGCAGTGTTAAACTTCTTGTCGCCGTAGGTCATGCCGGTATATACCTCGTTGGGCACCATGCCGTACTTGTTCCACACATAGTTCACGTCGTCGGCAGCTCCGCCTTCGGCAAAGTTAACGGTGCCATCCATGCGGATGTATTTGATAGCCTTGTCGAGATAGCAATGATAGACCACGAAACCCTCGCTCAGGTGTACTTCCTTGCCGGTTTTGCGCAAGATCTCGCTCTCGAAGAAGGTGTTGGTAGAGTAGCACCAGCAAGTGCCCGACTTGTTCTGGTCCTTGACAGGGGTGGTTTTGATCACTTTGGTGTCGGTGAACTTGAAACCGGTGCTGTCGGGGATAACCACTTTGCTATCGGCATTTGCAAAGTTGCAAGCAGCCGCAGCCATGAAAATAGACAAAAATAAATACTTCATAGTGTTTGTTTTGAAATGATATTAAGTTTTTACAATAAGTCAATTAGTAGAATTATGTTACAAATATACAACTTTATAATTATGTGGGCAAATTTATTTGCAGTGAGAGCACGAAAAGGGCGATTTATTGCCGAAAAAAGGAGTGCACTATGCCATGAAGTGCATTTTTTATATAAAAAATTTTATGGTTTCATCAAAAAAACCTATTTTTGTGTTTTGTAAAGAGAGGAAACTAACATTATTCATTAAAATTTAATAGGACTATGAAAAAAATTCTTTGTGTATTTCTTAGTGCAGCTTTGATGCTCGGCATCTCGGGCTGCGGTTCAATGAGTAACACCGCTAAGGGCGGTTTGTTAGGTGGTGGCGGTGGTGCAGCCATTGGCGCTGGCATCGGTGCTCTCATCGGTAAAGGCAAAGGTGCTGCTATTGGTGCTGCTATCGGCGCTGCTGCTGGCACAACTGCCGGTATCCTGATTGGCAAGAAGATGGACAAGCAAGCTAAGGAACTTGCTCAGATCCAGGGCGCTCAGGTTGATACCATTACCGACCAGAACAACCTCAAGGCTATTAAGGTGACCTTCGACGGTGGCATCCTCTTCGCTACTGGCAAGGCTGCTCTGAACCAGACTGCCAAGAACTCACTGAGCCAATTTGCTGCTTCGCTGAAGGATAATCCTCAGACCAACGTGCAGATCTATGGCCACACCGACAACACCGGCTCACTGGCAGTGAACCAGAAGCTGTCGAAAGACCGTGCCAACTCGGTGCTCAACTACCTGATGAACTCGGGCGTGGCTGGTAATCGTATGGTGAGCGAAGGCTTTGATTATCAGTATCCTGTGGCTAGCAACGACACCGAAGCTGGTCGTGCTCAGAACCGTCGCGTCGAGATCTACATCTCGGCCAACGAGGATATGATCAACCAGGCAAATGCAGGCACTCTGCAATAAGATTTAAACAGAATCGGTAAAAATCGCAGCTCCAGCTGGGGCTGCGATTTTTTTGTGCCTGAAAATTGAGGTCATGTGAAAAAAAAGCATTAATTTTGATAATTGAAATCAATATGCTTTTTTATCTATAAAAACCTAACGTACGATGAAACGTAATATCAGACTGATATGGGTGCTCTTGCTGGCCAGCATGGCATCGGGCATGAACCTGTGGAGCCAGGACTTCACGAAAGTTGACACACTGAAATTCTATGACGCAATGGGATTCAGAATGATAAACTATGCCTTCGACAAGACGCTCGAGACGCGCATCCCCCAGTACTTGAAGGACAGCGTACGCACCGAACTCTGGGACCGCGCCAAGTGCACTACAGGCAAGGCCTTCAGGTTTGCCACCAACTCACATGCCGTGGCCATCCGCTACAACCTGCTCACCAATATGCACATGATGCACATGGCCGACACGGGTATCAAGGGCTGCGCCCTCTACATTTTCGACGACGACACGCAGTCGTGGCAGTTCGTGAACTGCAACCGCCCCGTTCGCAAGGACACGCCAATACGTCCGCGCGAAGACTCCATTCAGAGCAAGGTGCTGGTCGACCGCCTCGATGGCAAGATGCACGAGTACATGCTCTACCTGCCACTCTACGATGGCGTGCGGTGGCTGGAGATAGGCGTCGATAGCAGTGCGGTAGTAAGTCAGCCGCTGCTCAATAGTCCCAAAGTAGGGAAGAAGCTGGTGTTCTATGGCACGAGCATCCTTCAGGGTGGGTGCGCCACACATCCCGGCATGGTGGCTACCAGCCTCATTCAGCGCGACCTCGATATGGAGTGCGTGAACATAGGCATCAGCGGTGAGGGCAAAATGGACTACTGTATGGCGCGTGCCATGGCCACGATACCCGATGTGGCGGCATTCATCCTTGACCCCATACCTAACTGCACCAAAGACATGTGCGACTCGCTTACCTACGACTTCGTGAACATATTGCGCCAGGCTCGCCCCGATGTGCCTATCTTCATGGTCGAAGGGCAGATGTACAGCTACGCCAAGTATAGCGGGTTCTTCAGCAAGTACTTGCCTCAGAAGAACTATGAATTCCACAAGAATTACCTGAAACTGCGTGCCGATAATCCCAAAAACCTTTATTATATCGACTGCAAAGACCTCTACGGCCCCAATAACGACGGCACGGTCGATGGCATTCACCTCACCGACCTGGGCTTCTACTATTATGCCCAGAAGCTGGAGCCTTATTTGAAGGCAGTGCTCAATGGCACCAAGGTGCCTTTCCAGGATGAGGTGAACAAGCCCTATCCAGTGCCTGAGGAAGCCCATTGGTAAGAATCCTTCAACTCACTTGCTTATGAAACTGAAACATTTGATGGTGACGTGTGTATGGCTAGCTGCAGGAATGGCTCATGGTGCCACGCTTGCCGATAGCCTGCAATACTACGACGCACTGCAGTTCCGCATGATTAACAAAGGCTTTACCGATACCGAGACGCCCTATACACGCTTGCCGCTGTGCATCTACGACAGTGTGCGACCCACACAGAAGACCGATGGCCAGATGAGTGCCGGACTGGGCTTCAGGTTTGCTACCAACTCGCGAGCGATAGGAGTGCGTTACAATCTGCGCATGAACTTCCACATGAACCACATGGCCGACACGGGCATCAAGGGTACCGACCTCTATTGCCTGCAAGACGACGGGCAGTGGTGCTTTGTGAATTCGAGCCGCACCAACAGCGACAGCATCCAGCAGAAGGTATATGCCAGTCACCTCGATGGCAAGATGCACGAGTACATGATTTACTTGCCACTCTACGACGGTGTGAATTGGTTGGAGATAGGCGTTGACAGCGATGCCGTGATTCAGCAACCTCAGGTGAATATACCCATGAAGGAGAAGAAGATTGTATTCTATGGTCACAGCGTGGTGCAGGGCGGCTGTGCTTCACACACTGGCATGGTGGCAACCAGCATACTTCAGCGCCGTCTGGGAGTGGAGTGTGTGAATCTGGGATTGAGTGGCGAGGGGCGCATGGATTGGTTCGTGGCCCGGGCGATGGCTACGATACCCGATGTGGCCGCCTACGTGATCGATCCCATTGCCAACTGCACGCTGGAGCGGGTTGACACGGCAACATGTGGCTTTATCAACATCTTGCGAGCAGCTCATCCCGATGTGCCCATCTTTATGGTCGAGTGCCAGGAGTTTGCCTATGAGCAGGTGGACACGCGCCAGCAGGTGAAATCGGCCGAAATCAACCGCTTGTTCCATCAGCGCTATCTCGACTTGAAACGTGAGAATCCCAATAATCTCTACTATATAACTCGTGAGAACCTGATAGGACCTCGTGGCGAGGGTACGGTAGATGGTGCACATCTCACCGACCTGGGCTTTGTTTATTATGCCCAGAAACTGGAACCTTACTTGAGGGCGGCATTAGAAGGCCGTCCTATACTCGAAGAACCCTAAAAAACTGATGAAAATGGAACAGAAACGCAAAGGTTACATTGAGAGCCTGATAGAGGAGGGCGAACATGAGCATCAGGATTTTAAATATCAGATATCGGATGCGAAGAAGATAGCCCGCAGCATTGCGGCCTTTGCTAATAACTCGGGCGGTCATCTGCTTGTGGGCGTGAAGGACAACGGCCACATAGCCGGTGTGAGCAGCGACGAGGAAATCTACATGGTAGAACAGGCTGCGCAGATGTATTGCAATCCGCCGCAAGAAGTGAAGTTCCAGATTTATAGAGTGAAGGGCAGAAATGTGGTGAAAGCAACCGTTGAGGAGGCCGATGTGAAACCAGTGAAAGCGCCTGACGAGAATAGCATCTGGCGTGTGTATTACCGCGTAGCCGACGAGAATGTGCTGGCCAGTTCGCTACATGCGAAAATACTGAAAAAGAAGGCCGAAGATGCCGAAAACGCACTGATTGAGTATGGCGAGAGTGAGCGGGCTTTGCTCGGCTATTTGGATTCGCATGGCGGTATCACCGTGACGGGCTATATGAAATTGGCCCGATTGACGCGCATGCATGCCGAGTCGTCGCTTGTGAGGTTGAGCGAGATGGGGCTCATTGACCTTCGGTATCACAACGGCGAGTGCCTGATAGTGTCTCGCGAAGGATAGCTTCTCTATTTGCCCGGCTGGATGGTTGCTACTATATATTCTGATTGTGTGCCAATGCGGTATTTGCCGCCCCAAATGCCTATACCTGAACTCACATAGAACCGAGTATTGCCTTTCTTGTAAGGGCCGAATGCCACCTCATAGACGGCATCGGTAATCCAGCTGATGGGCCAGATTTGCCCGCGATGGGTGTGTCCGCTCAGCTGAAAGTCTACTCCTGCGGCTGTTGGCTCTTCAAGATGATAGGGCTGATGGTCGAGCACAATGAGATATTTGCTCTTGTCGGCACCGTTAAGAAGATTGGCGAGTGGTTTTCGCTTGCGGTTCATGCGGTCGTCTCGCCCCACAATGCACATGTCGCCCACGGTTGCGGCAGAGTCGCGCAATAGGTGAATTCCGGCATCGGCATAGAATTTCAAGGCCTGCTCATTGCCGCTGATATACTCGTGGTTGCCCAGGCATGCATAGATGGGTGCCTTGATGCGTTTGAACTCGTCGGCAACATTCTCCTTGATCAGTGGATAGGCACTGAAGTCGATAATGTCGCCAGCAATGAGAACGATGTCGGGTTTCTCCTTGTTGATAAGGTCCACCCAGCGGGCAAACTCGGCGCGGCGATTGTGAAATCCCAAGTGCAGGTCACTCATCATAATGGCTTTTACGGGTTGAGTCACCTTGCTTGACTGCAGCGTGATGGGGACGCGTACCTTGTTGCGGTAATTGATGTTACCGTAAACAAAGAGTCCCGTCAACAGCAAGGCGATGCTGCCTATTGTCCACCAGTTGCCGTGCATAAGTGAAGAGGGTACTATATGGCATAACCTGAGGAGGTCGAGCACAAGGAAAATGAGCACGAGATAAAGAAGAACCTCGATCCATGTGGTACCTGTCTCATAGATGGCAGCAGTCGCGCCGATGGGCAACTTTTGCGCCACCATGAAACTCACAAAGAGCGATGCCAACGCGAGAAACAAAACAACTATTACGCACACTTTTGCCCACACTGGGAGTGGCAACAGTTGCCAAATGCGCCACGAAACATAGGCCTGTCCTAAAAGGGGAATTAACAGTATGATGAGAAATCCTAATTTCATGATTGTGAATCATTATAGATTGAGCCGCAAAAATACAACAACTTGCTGAAAATGCCAAATGGGAGAGTGCTGTAGAAAGATCAATTCTATGAAGAAATATGGAAATTTGGGCATCAAGAAGATTTCAAAAAAGTTTTTGTGGTTGAAAATATGGTTAATTGAAGAATAATTCGTAATTTCGTAAGTTGGAAGAGAAAATTCTAAAAATCTAAAAATATTACACAATGAAGAAAACATGGAAAAGACTGATGCTGGCTGCAATGTTGATGGCAGCGGCATCACCTGCGGTGCAGGCCGAGCATCTGATTATCATGTCAGCTAACGACACGCATAGCCAGATTGAACCTGCAAGTGACGGAAAATCGGGCGTGTTGCGCCGCTTGGCAGCCTACGACCAGGCCCGTCGTGAGAACAAGAATGTGCTGGTGGTGCATGCCGGCGATGCTGTGCAGGGCACCAACTACTTCTCGCTCTATGGCGGCAAGGTGGAGTACTCCCTCCTCGACAGTTTGCACTACGATATTGTGGTTCTCGGTAACCACGAGTTCGACAACGGTATCGACAGCCTTGCCTATTATTACAAGAATGTTAAAGCCGCAAAGTTGTCGACCAATTACGACTTCAGTGATACAAAACTGGCGGGCGAATTCCAGCCTTGGGTTATCAAGACCTATGGCGACAAGCGCGTAGGTTTCATCGGGCTCAATGTGAATCCTGTGGGCATGGTGGCTGACGGAAACTTCAAGGGACTGCGTTACCTGAATCCGATGGATGTGGCCGATGCTACTGCCAAATACTTGAAAGAGATTCAGAAAGTAGACTATGCCGTGATGATTTCACACATTGGCTATGACTCAATGGATCCCAACGAACCTAACGACTCGTTGCTGGTGACCAAAAGCCATTATATTGATTTTGTGATAGGTGGTCATTCGCACACGGTACTGAAACCTGGCAGCAAGTTCAGCAATGTGCTCAATGCCGACGGTAAAGTGGTGGTGATTGGTCAGAACGGCAAGTCGGGGAAGTATGTGGGCAAGTATGACCTTGACCTCGAAACTGGTGAGGTGGTCTACTCGCTCGTCGACATCGACTCGAAACTCGATGCTGCCGCATCGCAATACACCTCGTTGCAAGCATGGCTGGCTCCCTTCAAGTATGGCGTTGACTCGCTGATGAACAATCCTGTGGGACAATCGGCCCGTTTCATGAAGAACGACAGCTGGGCTGCTCAAAACTGGATTTGCGATGCTGTGATGCAGATTATCCCCAAACTCACCAAGCAGCGTGCACAGTTTGCCATCATGAACAAGGGCGGCATTCGTGTGGATATGCCTAAGGGTGTGGTGACCGAGGGCTTGCTCGGTTCGATGTTCCCCTTCGACAACCGTTTTGTGATACTGAATATTACTGGCAAGGACTTGCTCGAGGCCCTTAAGGTAATGGCTTATCGTGACGGTGATGCAGTGAGCAAAGAATTGAAGGTTGTTTATAATGCCAAGAAGGAGATTGTGTCGGCAAAACTCAATGGCAAGGAAATCAAGCCTAACAAGACCTATCAGATGCTCACCATCGACTTCCTTGCTAATGGTGGTGACTACCTCAACAGTTTCAAGAATTGCGAACGCTTGTTTGTCGACGATGTGAAGTATGGTTCCCGTGTGCTCGACTACGTGAAAGAACTCACCAAGCAGGGCAAACTGATTGATGCCCCCGATGACGCACGTATGAGTTTGAAGAAATAATCTACAAAATATCATCTGTAAAAATGCATTTTCTAAAAAGAACTATCATTATGCTCATGGTTGCCACACTGCCTGTGGTGGCCATGGGTGTTGAACCTAAGATATTTAACAAGGTTGACAAGCAGGCTATGGAGATATGGGTGAACAACACCTTCAACTCCATGACTCCTGATGAGCGCATCACGCAATTGTTTGTGATGGCAGTGGGGCCACGCATGAGTGGCGCCGAAGGGCTGGTGAAGAAACTGGTAGCCGAATACAAGGTTGGCGGCCTCATCTACCACGAGAGCGATATCCAGAGTCAGGCAAAGTTGACGAACTATGCCCAGTCGTTGGCCACTGTGCCGCTGCTCATCACGCTCGATGGCGAGTGGGGACCGTCGATGCGTCTGGAAGACGCTCCCAAGTTCCCTCGTAACCTCTATTTGGGTGCTATTGGTGATGATAAACTGTTCTATGACTATGGTCGCGAGGTGGCACGTGAGTGCCGTCGTGTGGGTGTTCATGTGAACTTTGCACCGGTATTGGATATGATTGACCGCGATCACACGATTTTGGGAAGTCGAGCTTATGGCTCAGATCCCGAGATTGTTGCCCGTCATGGCATCGCTTTCTCGCGTGGCATGGAAGATGGGGGAGTACTGTCGGTTGGCAAGCATTTTCCGGGTCATGGTTCCGCAACGGCCGACTCGCATAAGGAATTGCCTACCGTCGATAAGAGCCTTAAGGAGTTACAACTTTATGACTTTATTCCTTTCCAGCGTTTTATCGATGCTGGTTTGGGCGGAATGCTCACCGCACACCTCTATGTGCCGGCTGTCGACAAGATCAAAGGCCCTAGCACTATGTCGAGCAAACATGTGACCGACCTGTTGCAGAAGAAGATGGGCTTTGAAGGTCTTATCTTCACCGATGCGCTGGGCATGGAAGGTGCCAAGGCGGTGAACGGTTCGGTTTGCGTCAATGCGTTGCTTGCCGGCAACGATGTGTTGCTCATGCCCAATGAAGTTCCAGGCGAACTTGCTGCTATCAAGCAGGCATTGGCCGATGGCACGCTCACACAGGAAACGATCGACGAGCGTTGCAAGAAACTGTTGCGATTCAAGTATGCGTTGGGTTTGAACCATCCGCAGCAGGTGAATCTGAACAATATAGTAGCCGATATGAATTCGTCGGAGGCCACTGTGCTTAAGCGTAAACTTTGTGCTG